>CAYYYD010000059.1:0-1719 GCA_964475885.1 uncultured Christensenella sp. | reverse complement strand
TACTATTCGCTTTTTATTATCCGCTTTTCGCTATCCACCAAAAAAGACGGTAAGTAACAATAAATATGCGCTACTAGTTATGTATACCGCCTATATCTCGTTGTTTAATATCTTAAAAATGTTTTCCGCTATTCGTTCTATTACGGTAACGCAAACGCTGTTTCCTGCCTGCTTATATAACTGCGCAGTCGAAATATTAGGCAGTTCAAACTCTTCGGGAAAGCCTTGCAGATTAAAACATTCCTTGGGCGTTAGTTTCCTGATTCCGTGTTTCGTTATTACCAAAGGAACATTATGTCCACCCGTTCCCATATTAGCCGTTAAAGTTGGCGACATATTGCTTTTGTTTTGCCTTACGTATTGTCTTCTCCATTGATACAATGTTTCCGAATCGTTGTATTTATTCATTTCTTCTACAATTCGCGGATACTTATCGTGCGTGTAATAATATTTATCTTCTACTCTGTTTTCAAAATCTATTTTATCTTTTAATTTATTTGTCAGCCTAATCGGTTGCGGAAAATAAAACTTGTTTGCAAACTCTTCGTTTAAAAATCCTACGATATAAATTCTTTCTCTGTTTTGCGGAACGTTACCGTACTCGCAAGCATTTAAAACCATATACCTAACGTGATAACCTATTTCGTAAAGAGTATTTAAAATGACTTCGAACGTCTTTCCGTTATCGTGAGACACCAAATTTTTAACGTTTTCTAAAAATATCGCTTGCGGTTTTTTCTTTTTTATTATTCTTGCAATTTCAAAAAACAGCGTTCCACGAGTATCTTCGAACCCCTTTCTGTAACCTGCGACAGAAAACGCCTGACAAGGAAACCCTGCAATCAAACAATCGCAATCGGGAATATCTTCTTCTTTTATATGTTTTATGTCGTCGCAGACAATGGAAACGTTAAAGTTTTTTGAAAACGTTTTACAAGCAAACACATCTATGTCGTTAGCAAAAACAGTTTTAAAACCTGCCCTTTTAAACGCCAAATCAATTCCGCCTACCCCGCTGAACAAACTTACTACCCTATTCATTTTTGCAGCATGCCGCTTATTACGAAACTATAATAAACGGCACACCTTTCCTCCTTTATTCGTCTATTAAACTAATCGTTTTGATTGGTTTAATGTTTTTCTCTTTAATTATCTTTTTTAACGATAATCTCGGTCTGCGACCTTGTTCTTGTTGCATTTTAAATGTTTCTTGCTTTTTGGCATTTAAAACAATATCGTCTAACGCAAAGTCTAACCTGTAAACGTTTATTATTCCGTCGATTTTTCCGTTTATCGCAAAGTCCATAAAATACAATTCGTTCCACGTAGACCTTGGTCCGAACGAAGTACAATCGTTTAATATCGAAGCAGATTTTATTTGAACTCCGGCACCGTTATCTATGTTTACGCAATCGTAAGAGTGCGCGGTATTATTTGTTCTTACCGCATTAAAAAAAATACAATAAAGCGCTTCACTGAAAACGTCGGGAACATTTAAACCGCGACCGCCCAGCGAAATTACTTTTTCGTTGATTTCTTGCCATTCGACAAAAATCTCTTTTAGTTTGGCAAAGTCGTTTTTATCGAACTTATCTCCGTAAACTACTTCGCCGGTTTGCAATTTTACTTTTACTTTTTCCAATTTGGCTTAGGTGTGCCTGAAATTATTATAACATTACACGGCTTGCAAAAATAAATTTTTGCGTCGCTGTCGCTTTT
>CAYYYD010000058.1:0-1808 GCA_964475885.1 uncultured Christensenella sp. | reverse complement strand
TTTTTTCATAAACATCTCCTTAAAACAAAAAATGCGTCAGTTCAAACGAAATGACGCACCGTAGAAAATGCACCGTTTCGCTTGCCGCGACGCAAACATATATGTAATTAAATCAAATGAATATGTACCGCGAAAAGGTCACACGTTTCTACCAAAAGATATGTATCATTTGATTTAACCCTTTTATTCAGTTTACGTCGCACGTTTATTCTAGCACTTTTTTGATGTAATTGCAAGCATTTATAATAATTTTGTTTCGGTTGTGTTTATTATTATTGAGTTTTGGCAATAACCTTTTCGGAGGTACAGACAATGAAAATTAATCCTTTTGAACTTAAACCCAAAAAAACCGAGAATGTTATTATGAGTTTTAAAGACGTTTATGTAAAGCCGTACGACAAAAATCAGGTAAGCCCTTACACCAAAGTGCGGTGCATTTTAATGAACGGTACGGAATTCGAAGCGGTATGGTGCAAGCACCATTTTAACAGGCACTATCCCGATAACGACGCAAGGCGAGAAGTTGCGCTTATCAGAAGAAGCGAACAGCAACAACAAAAACTTATTTCTTTATTAAAGCCCATAGACGAAACTTTGTTAGAAACGACAATCGGGTACGAACAGTTGGCGGTAGACCTGACAGCCTTTTTGGCAAAGCGTTCGACGGATAAAAATGTTAAAAAGGCGCTCGATTTTGCGCTGTTAGAAGACTTTGACCATTTGTACAGGTACGCAAACCTTTTAGAAACGGACTCGGGTATTCACGCCGAAAAGTTAGTGGGCGGGTACACCGAAATAATGCCGGGGCGCCCGACCGTTGCGCACCACAGACACCCGTACGATACGGTAAAACCGAGTATAAACAACAAGCAGGCAGACGCCGTTACCAAACTAGACGTGGGAATCATCACCGCCGCCGAACAGCAAACAATGAACTATTATATGAATATAGCGCAGTTCTATAAGACGCAAAAAGGCAGAGAACTTTATGCAGAAATAGGAATGGTAGAAGAAGACCACGTAACGCAGTACGGTTCTTTAATAGACACCAAAGCGACGATTTTCGAAAATCTTTTAATGCACGAATACACCGAGTGTTATTTGTATTATTCTATGTACGAAGACGAGTCCGACGACTATATTAAAAAGATATGGTATATGTTGTTCGAGCAAGAAGTAGCGCATTTGCATAGCGCGGTAAACCTTTTAAATAAATACGAGAAAAAGTCGTGGGACGAAGTTATCCCCGACGGCAACTTCCCCGAGTTATTGAAACTCAAAGAAAACGTCGACTACGTTAGGGAAGTTTTGGGTAAAACGGTTACCGACACGGGCGACCGAGAAAGTTATATAAACGTAGACAAACTGCCCGAAAACGCCGACTTCTTTAAGTACCAGAAAAAAGTTCATTCTTCGCTAGAAAAAGACAGAAGCCATACGGTTATAACGGAGCATATACAAGAATTCGAAAGCGATTATCGTTTTCAGACAAAAGAACACCCCGTAAAATGTTTAAGGTCGAGAACCGAAGACAATTACGTTTTAGGCACAAAGCCCAAAAGTTGTTAGCGTTGGCGTATTTTAACTACCACGCAACGGCAAAAAAACTGATTAAAAACGGCAAATTAATATCGTATTATTTTACCGAAAACCACAACGGTATAAAACCTGCGCTTGTTCTCGTGTTTAACGATATTACACACCCCGTTATGCCGATTAAACAATCTCGCTGGCAAGAATATCTAAACTTATTATCGGCAATACCGTAAACACACCCGCTTTAACGCTAAAGCACCATAAACAAAAGG
>CAYYYD010000057.1:0-1849 GCA_964475885.1 uncultured Christensenella sp. | reverse complement strand
TTGTATTTATTAAAGACCATTCCGTAAGATTTTCCGTCTTGCTGATAGGCAGGGCGAGGGTCTTCTTTTAAGCAGTCGATAAGCGTTTGCCGTTTATCTTCGGCAACTATTTTAAGCATATCGTCGGGAATTTGCACGTTTAAACGGTAGTCGGTAAACTGTTCGGAAAATCCGCCGAAAGCGTCTGGTTTGCAGTCGGTAGACGGAATATACGGCTTTATATCGAAAACGGGCGTTCCATCTAAAAGGTCAACGCCGGACACGACTAAAACCTTGCCGTTGGCAGTGTCTTTTATTTCTTCTAGCTTAACGCACGAAAGCCCGATAGGGTTAGGTCTAAACGGCGAACGCGTTGCAAAAACGCCTACACGGTCGTTTCCGCCGAGACGGGGCGGTCTTACGGTTGCCGACCATTTGTCTTTATGCGATAACGAAAAATCGAACAACAGCCAAATATAATTGTATTCTTCTAGTCGGCGTATCGCTTGCGGATTTCTAAATTCCGGCGTAAATACGATTTCTCCGATTGCGCTTTTAACTCTTCCGCTTTGGCGCGGTATACCGAATTTTTCTTTGAAGTCGGTTTTAATGTGCGCGATAGGTGTAAATTCATACATATGAACATTTGTCCTTTTGTTGATATATACATTATACCTTTTTGTTTTGCGATTGTCTATTTTAGTAGCTTATTTAGTTTGAAATAATTTTTAAAAAGTTATATAATAATGTTATGAAACTTATTTTAGCAAGTAATTCTCCCAGAAGAAAAGACATTTTAACTGAGTACGGATACGAGTTTTTAGTCGTGCCGTCCGACTTTAACGAAAGCGGTAGTTTTGTTTCGCCCGAAAAAATGGTAAAGGCGTTTGCAAAAGGGAAGGCAGAAGAAGTATACGACAGACTTATAGATAAAAACGTCGTTGTGCTTGGCGCTGACACGGTTGTTGTTTTTAACGGCGTAGCGCTAGGAAAACCCAAAGACAAAGCCGACGCTTTTAGAATGCTTAAAGAACTTTCGGGTAAAACGCATACTGTCGTTACGGGCTATGCGCTGATAGGCAAAGGGAAAACCGTAAGCGGACTTACCCGAACGGCGGTAATGTTTAACAGTTTAAGCGACGAGTTTATAAACGAATACGTGTCTACCGGTTTACCGCTGGATAAGGCAGGAAGTTACGGTATTCAAGACGGGTACGATATAGTTAAAGAATATTCGGGGAGCCTTAACAACGTTATAGGGCTTCCGATAGAAGATATTAAACCCGTTTTAGACGAAATGTTAAAAGGGTAAAGCAAAAGCCCCGCAAAACTATGCAGGGCTTTGAACATTTCGAGTTACTGTAAAAACAGTTTCTTAAATAGCAGTACCCAAACAAGGTCTATCCAACCGAATACGATACCGGAAGGAATAGTTACCAAAATACAGATAACCAGTCTTATAAGACCGCCTTTCTTTGAGAATGTAGACCATCTTACGACAATTTCTACAACCCAGTTTAGACCGGGAATTAAAAGTAGAAGAATTTGTACTAAACGGCTTTGTTTGTTGAACCAAGTCATAAAATACCTCCGAAAATAGTTTGTAGTATTATTCTATACTATAAAAGCGTGTTTGTACATACCTTTTTAAAATTTTTTATAATTATTTTTTTATATGATAGAAATTTAACTTGATTTTATTTTTAAAATATGGTAAATTACTATAAGGTCAAAGACGGAGAGATGTCAGAGTGGTCGAATGTGCACGCTTGGAAAGCGTGTATACGGAAACGTATCGGAGGTTCGAATCCTCTTCTCTCCGCCAAATATGTAAATACACGCTTTAAACGAATTCGTCGGGGCGTGTATT
>CAYYYD010000056.1:0-1993 GCA_964475885.1 uncultured Christensenella sp. | reverse complement strand
TTCCGAACTTACGGAAGGCAAAAATAATTCGGATTTGAAATGCCAAGGTGCACCACTTGATAATTATAGTTTTGATGCGGTAATTAAATGCGTCAAAACTATTTTTTTATTTTTTACAACCATAAATGTTTATATAAAAACAATTCCGCCGAATTATTAGCCAGACGGAATTTTTTATTTTGTATAAATTATAAATTTTCGCTTAACGTTTACTTCCTGCCGTTGCAATTTCCGTTTAATGCGATTGCTTAAATAAAGTAGCCATTTCCGACGGCGTTTCCGCCATTCCGCGCTTAAACCATTCTTCTATCCAACCGTAAAGCCCGTAACAAAACCACGCTCGCGTGTAGGCGGTAAAGTTGTCTTGTTCTGCCGTCGGCCCGCATATGTCAAGTACATTTTGCAAACTGATATGTGCAAGCCCTTTGCGGTATAACAAAATAAAAAGTTCTTTGTTTTTGTAATAATGCGAAAACAAACTTTCGACAAGCGTATCGGGGCTTCCGTTTTTTTCAAATTCCTTCCCCCATTCTTTTATAAGAACACCCAGATGTTTACGAATAACGTCTTCTTTGCTTTCGAAATTGCGATAGAACGAAACTCTTCCTACCCCTGCTTTCTTTGTCAATTCCGTAATAGTAATTCTTTCGAAAGATTGTTTTTTAAGCATTTGAAAAAGCGCGGTCGTTATACATTCCTTTACAAACTCGTTTGTTTCTTGCTTCTTATTCATATGATACACTTTCGCTCCTTTGTTTCTCAACCCTTGCAGGTCGTTGACTAAACGCTCACAACATGATACAACTGTATCATTAAAACAAAAAAATGTCAACGTTCTTGTACGGGAGAATATATGAAAAAAATACTTAAAACAATATCGGTTATATTTTGCGTCATTGTTTTTTTAATCGTAACGTTAACGGTGTTTTTGGTTTGGGCTTCTAAACAGACGGCCGTAAAAGACAACTATTTCGAAAACGTTTACACCGATAAACCGCTAGAACAAAAATATACTTTAAAAGGTACATACGAAGTATCTTACGTAGAGTTCGAAGCAAATTCCGATAAAGTCGGCCAATTCAAAATATGGTATCCTGCAACGCTAGAAAGTTTAAGTAACGTATATCCGCTTGTCGTTATGGCAAACGGAACGGGAGTTACCGCTTCTAGGTATAAACCCGTTTTTAATCATCTTGCGTCGTGGGGTTTTATTGTAGTCGGAAATGAAGACGAAAGTTCGTGGGACGGTTTTTCGTCTGCCGAAAGCCTTGATTTTATGCTTAAACTTAACGACGACGAGACAAGCGTTTTTTACAAAAAAATAGATACCGCCAATATCGGTATCGCAGGGCATTCGCAGGGCGGTGTCGGTGTAATAAACGCGGTAACAAACCAAAAAAACGGAAATTATTACAAAGCCGTTTACACGGCAAGCGCCACACATATCACGCTTGCCGAAGCGTTAAATTGGAACTACGACATCGGTAAAATCAACATTCCGTATTTTATGACTGCGGGAACGTTACAGACCGACAACGGAAACGAAAAAAATTACGGACTTGCGCCTTTGTCTTCTCTGCAAGAAAACTACGCAAAACTAACGAACGATATTATAAAGATTTATGCAAGACGAGTAAACGCCGACCACGGCGATATGCTTGCAAATGCCGACGGATATATGACCGCTTGGTTTGCGTATCACCTAAAAAACGACGACGAAGCCGGCAAGGTTTTTTTAGGCGAAAACGCCGAAATATTACGTAATTCGAATTGGCAAGACGTTACAAAAAATTGTTAAATAATATAATATAGTTTGTATCAAAACAGTACAAACGTTTGTATTGCAAGTTAAACTAAATTTCTCTTACCTTGGTTTTTAAAAATTAAGTCGAACCTTTATTAAAAACGTTCGACTTTCATTTTTGGTATACTTTTTTAAGAAAAAAGTTTTTTAATCTTTTCGGCTATTCTAGAAAAAACCGACTTCTTATTT
>CAYYYD010000055.1:0-2548 GCA_964475885.1 uncultured Christensenella sp. | reverse complement strand
ACTTATATTTAAAAGCCGAAGCGGACGACGTTGACCTGACCGAAGAAAGGCTTAATGCAAGGGGCAGAGAAGTCGTTTACATAAACTCTACCGAAAACGTCGTTTTAGACGGGGTAAGGGTGTTTGCCGACGAACAGGTTTTAAATAAGTGGAACGGCGTGTTCGCCCAAAACAACAATAAAAATTTGGTTGTTAAAAACTGTAATTTTTAGTCGGCGTTTAACAAAAATACAATTAAAGAATTTAAAGGGCTAACGAGAAAAACTCGTTAGCCTTTTGGGTTTTAAAAGCGGTTTTATAAATTTCGCAACGCAAAAAAACTATTGAAGTTTAAGTCGTTTTTTACGCCTGACGCGGTTTACGTGCCTTTCGAAATCGCCGTTGTTTATAAGTTCTGCCAAAACGTACTGAATATACGTGGGTACTGTGCAAGAATAAAACCCTAGTTTTTGTCGGTAAACATCTACAAGCTTTGTAGGTAAAACCATATACCCAACGCGTAGTGACGGCGAAATTGTTTTAGAAAAGGTGTTTAAGTAAATAACGTTATCGTTTTTGGTCGTGGCAAAAAGCGTTTCTTCGGGTTTTTTAGACACCGAAAATTCCGACTCGAAATCGTCTTCTATAATATACTTATTTTTGTCGTTTGCCCAAGACAGGTACTCGTGCTTTTTAGACGCGCTTGCCGAAACACCGCTGGGAAAACTTCGGTATGGCGAAACGTGTAATACGTTTGCGTTACAGTTCCATAGTTCTGAACTTTCTATGCCGTCGTGCCCCAAATTAAGTTTAACGTAGTTTGCGCCCAAAACGTCGTAGACTTTTTCTATTTGTTTGTAAGACGGGTTTTCTATCGCGTACTTATCGTCGCGCCCCAACGCCCCTAAAATAAGCCCGTACAGGTATTCCGAACCAGAACCTATAACAATCTGTTCGGCATTTACGTGTATTCCACGACTGCGCGCAAGGTACAACGAAAGGGCTTTTTTAAGTTCGGGGCAACCCGTATTGGGCGAACGCACCAAAATTTCTTCTTGATAATTGCTTATTACCTTGCGCATGGCTTTTGCCAAATTAGAAAAAGGAAAGTCAAACCAAGCGTGAACGAATTCCGAACCGCTTGTATCGTATACGGGTTGCTCGGTTTTAGAATAAGACGCAAACCCGTCGGACGCTTTAAATATAACAAAATATCCGCTTCGCTCTTTCGCTTCTACGTACCCTTCTTGTATAAGCAGGTCGTAGGCGTGTTCTACCGTTATGGGGCTTAACCCCGTTTCGGCACAGGCGGTGCGCTTAGACGGTAGTTTGCTTTTGTACGGATAAACGCCCTGCACAATATCGTCACGTAAACGGCGGTACAGTTGCAGGTATGCGGGCGAGTTGCTTTCTTTGTGAATAATATATTCCATCTGATACTATAAAATTCTCCGATTTTGATTATTTTAATATTACCAAAATTATTATATAATATCAAAAAACAAAAGTCAAGGAGATATTCGGTATGAAAAATCTTAAAACAACGGTTTACTTATGCGTTACGGCAATGTTTATGGGGCTAAACATTGCGCTAAGTTCGTTCGGCGTTCCCGTCCCCGGCGGACACCTTTATTTGAACGATATAATAATTTGTCTTGCTTCTATAATGCTAGACCCGTTCTGCGCCTTTTTAGTCGGCGGTGTGGGTGCGTTTCTCGGCGACGCTATTTTTTATCCGACGCCTATGTTCGTGTCTTTGGTAACGCACGGTATTCAGGCTGTGGTAATATCTGTGTTTTCGCATTACGTATTAAAAAAGAACCCCAAACTTTCTTCTATAATCGGCGTAACCATAGGTGCAATTATAATGGTGGTAGGGTATTCGTTAGGGAGAGCGTTTATTTACAGTACGCCCGAATACGCAATAGCTAAATTGCCTTTTCAAATTTTACAGGCGGTTGTGGGCGCTGTTGTCGGAACGCTTCTTTGTTGGAGATGCGGAATTTACAAGGTGTTTAAAAAGACCGTTAAAATAAATACGGCAGAAGACGAACCCGAACAAGAAGAAGATACTAAAACCACCCGATAAAAATTAAAAGTTTTAAAAAACAGGGGCAGTAAAAAAGCGCCGTGCAATTTTTTTGCACGGCGCTTTTTTTGTTTGTTATTATTTATCGTTAGAAGTCGGGTTTTGTATTTTTGCAAGCATTTGCAAAATTTCGTTTAGTTTAGCGTCCGTTTCGTCTTTTAATTGATTTTCACTGATTTTTATGACGCGTATTTCTTTATTAAGAAGCTCAATCTTTTTTTGAAAGTTATTTGCTTCTTTGTCCGTTGCGTAGCTTCTGGACATAAGAGTGTCGGTTGTGTCGTCGTTATCTTTAATCAACCCAAAAATAACCGTTAAAGCAATCGATATAAAGGTCGGAAAAAGTATTTCGTCGAAAATTACCGAAAACTTGACGCCTTGGTTCGAGTTTGCAAGTTTATTTGCAACATCATATGAGTCTTGTAACTTACTTACATAAACTATGCCGATAATAAGCGCAATAATACCGAAAGCGATAGA
>CAYYYD010000054.1:0-2861 GCA_964475885.1 uncultured Christensenella sp. | reverse complement strand
ACTAAAACGACCAACTGAACGGACTTAGGTCTGCCGTACGAAAAAAGCGTTTCTATGGCGGCTTTCGCCGTTCTGCCCGTATACAAAACGTCGTCTACTATTAAAACGGTTTTGCCCGTAATGTCGCAAGGAACTTTTGATTCGGTTGCTTTAAGCAGTTTTTCTTCGTCCGAAATGTCGTCCCTTTTCATGGTAATGTCAAGTTCGCCTAAATCTACTTCTGCATTCTCGAAAAGTTTTATGTTGTCGCGTAATTTTTTGGCAAGCGGAACGCCCCTGTTCTTTACACCGAAGATGCAGAGTTCCGATACACCGCCGTTGCGCTCTAAAACTTCGTGAGTTATGCGAGCCATAGAACGGTTTATAGTAGATTCGTCCATAATTTTCGCTTTAATTTTCATACTAAAAAACAAAAAATCTTGCCGTACGGCAAGATTGATTACTGCAAAAACACCCGTTAAATATTACGGAAATTAAACTCAACCTTGCCGGCATCTCTGTACCGACTTAAAAATCGTAGTTTTATTCTATCACAGCGTTTTTGCGTTGTCAAATTTAAAAGGATATTTTTTTAAAACTTTTACAAAAAAATCATATACCCGAAATAATACAGCAACCCCACGAGCACCGAAGACGCTATTCCGAATACTATAATCGGCCCGGCAACTATAAACATTTTAGAAGCCGTTCCGTAAACGTAGCCTTCGGTTTTAAATTCCATTGCCGGCGACACCACCGAATTGGCAAAGCCCGTAATGGGAACGATAGAACCACCGCCAGCAAACTTGCCTATTCTGTCGTAAACGCCAAGCCCCGTCAATAACGCCCCTAAAAAAATCATTATCATAGAAACATATGCAGAAAGTTCGTCGCCCGTTAAACCTATTCCGTATTCCAACAAATACCGAACGCCCTGACCTATCGCACATATAATACCGCCTACCAAAAACGCCCTAAACAAAGAACGCTTTTGATTGGTTTTTGGCGAAACGGCTTTTACGTATTGCAAATAGTTTTGATTATCGAATTCTTTTTGTTTCATTTTTTACGTCCTTTTTACAGAAATTACCGACAAACGTTTCTTTTTCGTCGATATTTTTTAAATATTCTATATTGTATTCTTTTCTCATATTATCGGTAATATGTGTAAAAAAAAACGGTTATATACCAAACTAAAAATCTTTTCTGATTTTATTTATAATTTTGTTTTCTAACCTAGAAACCTGCACCTGCGACACTCCTAGTTCTTCGGCGATTTCCGTTTGAGTTCTATCCCTGAAATAACGCAAAAAAATTATTTTTTTCTCTCTTTCGTTAAGCCCCTGTATCGCGCTTGAAAGTTGAATTTTATCTACCATAGATTCTTCGTCGTTTAGCGGAATTTTGTCTATAAGTTCTTGACCTTCTTCGTCGTCGTCGAATTTGTCGTATATCGACAAGGGCATTTTTGCGCTGTCCATGGCAACCACCACTTCGTCGGGACTTATTTCAAATTTTTCGGCAATAAGTTCTACCGGCGGAGAAACGCCTGTTTCCGTTTGGTATTCGTCTATAAAACGGTTTATTTTGTTTGCAAGTATTTTTAGCGTTCTAGAAACCTTTATCGCCCCATTGTCGCGCATATATCTTTTTATTTCGCCGATTATCATAGGAACGGTATAGGTCGAAAATTTGACACCGAAAGATTCGTCGAAATTGTTTACGGCTTTTAAAAACCCGATGCACGCTATTTGGTATAAATCTTCGTACTCTACGCCCTTACCTATAAATCGTCTTATAATGCTTTTTATAAGTGGAGAGTTGTTTTTAAAAATAATCTCTTTGGCTTCTTCGTCGCCCGTTTTTGCTTTTCTTAGGTATTCGATTATGTTATCGTTTACTGTCATTTTTACACGTCGGACAAATTTTTTTAGTCATATAAATTCTCGTACCGCCTTGCTTTTTAGATTCTACCCTTACGTCGTCCATAAAACTTTTCATAATGGTAAAACCCATACCCGAACGCTCGTCTTCGGGTTTTGTGGTATAAAAAGGTTCTAAGGCTTCCGAAACGTTTTCTATGCCGACACCGTTATCGAAAACATTTATATGTATTAAGTCGCCTTCTATCTCTGCGGTTATTTCTATTTCGCCCACTTTACCGTCGTAACCGTGAACGATACAGTTGGTTACCGCTTCCGACACGGCGGTTTTAATGTCCGACACTTCGGCGATACTGGGGTTTAACTGTAAAGAAAAACAACCCACCACATTTCTTGCAAACGACTCGTTGACAGACAACGATAAAAATTTTAAACTCATTTTATTGTTTGTATTCATTTTTTTCTCCCATCAATATTTTGGCATTATTCCGTAAATTCCGGAAAGCGTTAAAACCTTTTCGCAACTTAGCGACGCACCCGAAATGTACGAAGTTATATTATATTGTTTTAATTTTTTATACCTGCCTATCAAAAGCCCTACCCCCGTACTGTCCATAAACGACACGTCCGATAAATCGAATACGACTTTTTCTATACCGCAATTATCTAAAAACAATCGGTCAAGTATATTCTTTACGCCCGACGCCGAATACTCGTCTAGTTCGCCGTCTATGTATACCGTTAAAGTGTCGGCGGATTTTTTGTATTTAACTTGCATAGTTTCTCCTTTATTCGTTTTTGTCTATGATAATATAAATCTAGAATAAAATTTTGTCGTTATTGGTTAAACGATAAAGAGTTTTGTCAAATTTTTCGATAAAACAGCCGTAAAAAAAATTAAAGAAAAAATTTTAAAAAAATGCCGAAAAATTGTTGACAAATTCTTTTAATTATTATAGTATATTAAGGCGTCGTGAATAAACGGGGTGTAGCGCAGTT
>CAYYYD010000053.1:0-3081 GCA_964475885.1 uncultured Christensenella sp. | reverse complement strand
TTTTCAATTTGCTTGACAAGTAAAGCGGACAGGTGTTAGAATTCAAACATAAATAAATATAAAGGCTACGACGAAGACGAATTTTATCAAACGTTTTTTTAGAGAGTCGGGGGCGGTGTAATCCCGATAAAAACAGATAAATTATTCTATCACTTCCGAGCCGAAAGCCCCAAAGGTTTAACCCCTAGTAGGCGCTTTCCGTGATTGCTACGTCAGTGCATAGGAGTTATCGGACTCCGAAGGTGGCAGTTTATCTGCAATTTGAGTGGTACCGCGTGTGTTATATACATTCGTCTCAATTATCTGAGACGAATTTTTTTATTTTATTTACATTAAAGGAGAGCAAAACAAATGGACAACAGCAAAACGTTAAGTCGGTTATCGGAAATCGCAACAAGAATAAAAGAATTGCGCGAAATTATGGGCTTTACCGTTAGTTCTATGGCAGAAAAAACCGACGTCGGCGAAGAACAGTATTTGTCTTACGAAAGCGGAAAGGTAGACATTCCTTTTTCGTTTATTCATAAGTGCGCGTTGGCGTTTGGCGTAGAAATGACCGACCTTTTAGAAGGCAGTTCGGCAAAACTTTCTACCTATACGGTAACGAGAAAAGGTCAGGGACAGGGCACCGCCAAAGAAGACGGCATAGATATTTCTAACCTTGCACCCAAGTTTAAAGACAAGCTTGCCGAACCCTACTACGTAAAGTACGAGTATTCTTTGTCGCAACAAAACAAGCCCATTCATTTGACCACGCACAGCGGTCAAGAGTTCGACCTTGTGTTAAGCGGTAAGTTAAAGGTTCAGGTCGGCGACCATACCGAGATTTTAGAAGAAGGCGACAGTATTTATTACAATTCTTCTATGCCACACGGAATGATTGCCGTCGACGGTAAAGACTGTGAGTTCTGCGCGGTTGTAATGTCGGGCGACGACACCGAAGAAACGGTTGTCAGAAAAAGCGTTATGTCGGCAAAAACCAGCGAAAAACTCGTTTGCGAAAAATTCGTCGAACCTATCGAAAATCAGAACGGCGAACTTGTAGACATTAAGTTCAAAAACGCCGACAAGTTTAATTTCGGGTTCGATATAGTAGACGGAATTGCCGAAAGGTATCCCGATAAACTTGCAATGCTTCATTTAGACAAGCATAAAAACGAGCGCAGGTTTACTTTTAAAGACATAAAGCGTGCTTCTAATCAGGTTGCCAACTATTTTACGTCGTTGGGAATTAAGCGCGGAGATAAGGTTATGCTCGTGTTAAAGCGTCATTACCAGTTTTGGTTCTGTATGGTTGCGCTTCATAAACTCGGCGCAGTCGCAATTCCCGCTACCAATCAACTTAAAGAACACGACTTCGAGTACAGGTTTAACGCCGCAGGCGTAAAAGCCATTGTTTGTACTGCCGACGGAGATACGCACGTTTCCGCCGAAAACGCCGCTAAAAAATGTCCGCAGGTAGAAAAACTTATTATGGTAGGCGGTTCAAAAGACGGCTGGCACGACTTCGATAAAGAGTATAAACTTTTTTCGGGCAAATACGAACGCTCCGAAGACGCTTCTTGCGGAGACGAAACGGCGCTTATGTTCTTTACTTCGGGCACTACGGGTAACCCCAAAATGGCGGCGCACAAGCACACTTACGCTTTGGGACATTTCGTTACCGCAAAGTATTGGCATTGTTGCGAACGCGACGGTTTGCATTTGACTATTTCCGATACGGGTTGGGGAAAGTCGTTGTGGGGTAAACTGTACGGGCAGTGGTTGTGCGAAGGCGCGGTATTCGTTTACGATTTCGATAAGTTCGACGAAAACGATATTTTGCCTATGTTCGCTAAGTACAACATCACGACTTTCTGCGCTCCGCCCACAATGTTAAGAATGCTTATTCGCGGCGACCTTTCTAAATTCGACCTGTCGTCTATTCATCATATGACGACCGCCGGCGAAGCGCTTAACCCCGAAGTGTTTAATCAGTTTAAGTCGGCGACGGGGTTAGAAATTATGGAAGGCTTCGGGCAAACGGAAACGACGCTGGCAATAGCCAACCTTTACGGAACGACGCCTAAAATCGGAGCGATGGGTAAGGCAAATCCGCAGTTCGATGTAGATATAGTCGACGCCGACGGAAACACAGTTGCGCCCGGCGAAGTCGGAGAAATAGTTATTCATACCGACAAGCACGTTCCTTGCGGTTTGTTTAAGGGTTATTATTTAGACGACGCAAAAACAAAAGACGCTTGGCACGACGGGTTGTATCATACGGGCGATACGGCATGGCGCGACGAAGACGGGTATTTCTGGTACGTAGGCAGGGTAGACGATGTAATAAAGTCTTCGGGATACCGCATAGGGCCGTTTGAAATAGAATCTGTAATAATGGAATTGCCGTACGTGTTAGAATGCGGAGTGTCCGCCGTACCCGACGAAGTAAGGGGACAGGTAGTAAAAGCAAGTATAGTATTGACGAAAGGAACAGTTCCCAGCGAAGAGTTAAAGAAAGAAATACAAAACTACGTAAAAGAACATACCGCACCGTATAAATATCCGAGAGTGGTGGTATTCCGTGACGAACTACCCAAAACCATTAGCGGAAAAATTCAAAGAAACAAATTATAAAAAGTATATAAAAACACAAAAAAAAGGAAGCCAAATTTTCGGCTTCTTTTTTTTGTGTCTATTAAATCACCCGTTAAGCGGGTGGTGGGAAAAGCTTACGGTTATGGGCGTAAAAAAATATCCTATGATAGAATAAAAGCGGTATAGAACAGCAATCAAAAAAATCAAATGAGATTACTCAAATGAATGAAGTAAGTTTAGCGCGAAGTAAATATCCTTAGGAATAAATAAAAAATCGATACAAACGATAAATTTGTTAAATCGGTTGCTTAATGTGTTCGGATTTTCGTTGCGGTAAAGTAGGATTGTCGCTGTTGATGAACTCAAAATAACGTTTTTGGGGCGTTTTTACTGGTTTTTTAACAGTATATAGTTGTCATATTTTGTAAAAAGTGATAAAATAAAATTGCGACCAAACTTAATATTCTTTGAAATAAAGTATACTTCTCGGGTAGAAGTGTA
>CAYYYD010000052.1:2160-3368 GCA_964475885.1 uncultured Christensenella sp. | reverse complement strand
GCAGAACTTTCCAGACGCTTGTACGGTAAATACTTGGCGCCCGAGTGCAAACACTTAGAAAAGCGCGTGGCTGAAATAAACAACGGCGACTTTAAAAAGTTGTTAGAAGATGTTATGAATAAGCCCGTCGAAGAACTTAAAGAACTTTACAATCACAGAGAAATAGAAGAATAAGGAGAGTGTTTATGTATAATTATACCGAAGAACAACTCGTTTCTATGAAAAGGGTAGAATCTTCTAGGGAAGAAAGACTTAAAACTCTCTTTCCCAGAATGACCGCCGAAGAAAAAGACGCGGTACTGAAAGAAAACCACCCCGACTATATCGAAAGCGCGTACGAACAACTTAAAATAGGTAAGAACGCAGGCGAAAAGGTTTTGCACGAACTTGCTTCTTTACTTCAAGGTAAATCCCGTATAACCGAAAAAGACGTCGATTTAAATAATCCCGATTACGACGTAGACGTATTAGTAATAGGCGGTGGCGGTGCAGGCGCTTCGGCGGCGATTACCGCACACGAAACGGGCGCAAACGTTATGGTCGTTACGAAATTGCGTATGGGCGACGCCAACACCATGATGGCGGAAGGCGGTATTCAGGCGGCAGATAAAGAAAACGACAGCCCTGCCATACATTACCTAGACGCTTTCGGTGGCGGACATTTTATGGCAAAACACGAGTTGTTGTATAAACTCGTAAACGAAGCCCCCGACGCTATCAAGTGGTTGTCCGACCTGGGCGTTATGTTCGATAAAGACGCCGACGGCAATATGATTACCACTCACGGTGGCGGTACTTCCAGAAAAAGAATGCACGCTTGCAAAGATTATTCGGGTGCGGAAATTATGCGTACGCTTCGCGACGAAGTGTTAAACCGCAATATTACCGTCGTAGATTTTACTTCTGCGATAGAATTGATAAAAGACGAAAACGGCGCGGTTGCAGGCGCGGTGCTTAAAAATATGGAAACGGGCGAATTGCTTGTCGCAAAAGCAAAAACGGTAATTATAGCAACCGGCGGAGCAGGTCGGTTGCATTATCAGGGATTCCCGACGTCTAACCATTACGGCGCGACGGCAGACGGACTTGTGCTTGCTTACAGGGTAGGCGCTAAACTTCTTTACGCCGACACCTTGCAATACCACCCGACGGGCGTTGCCGAACCCACTCAGATATTCGGTGCGTTGGTAACCGAAAAGGTAAGGTCG
>CAYYYD010000052.1:0-2060 GCA_964475885.1 uncultured Christensenella sp. | reverse complement strand
GTTTACCCGACGCTACATTACCAAAACGGCGGAATAGACATAGACGCATACGGAGAATCGGTAACGGTTAAAAACCTGTACGTCGCGGGCGAAGCTGTAGGCGGTATACACGGCAGAAACAGACTTATGGGTAACTCGTTGCTCGACATTATAGTTTTCGGGCGAAACGCGGGCAAATATGCGTCCGAAAGGGCTAAAAACGTTTCCGTCGGCAAACTTACGCTTAAACATATACAAGAGTTTGACGAACAGGCAGAAGCGGTCGGGATTGTCGACAGAGAATTTTCACCCAGACTGCTTCCCGATTACAGAAGAAAAGATTTATAAAATTAAAAATAAAAACGATAAAAGGAGAAATTAAAAATGTTATCGACTATTGCAACAATTTGTGAAATAATAATGGTTATATGTTTCGGCGCAAGCTGGCCGTTTAATATAATCAAATCGTACAAGTCGCGCTCTACAAAGGGTACGAGTTTACTGTTTATGTCTTTGATAGGCACGGGTTACATCGGCGGTATCGCTTGTAAAATTTTAACTTGGATAGAAAACGGCACACTTACCTGGTTGTCTTACGTTGCATTTGCTTTTTATATAATCAACCTTGCAATGGTTTCTACCGGTATAATCATTTACTTCCGCAACAAAAAAATAGAAAGTCAAATCGAAAACAAATAAGTCAAATAAAAATTCGGCAAAGGGGAATGCAGAATGTATAAATTCGACACAAAAGTTCAACATCTTAAATACAAAGTTTTACGGGAAGTCGCAACGCTTAAATGGAACGACGAGTTGCTAGAACACGTTATCGACATTCCTACCAAAATCGTTCCGGGCAAAGTACCTACCATGCGTTGTTGCGTATATAAAGAAAGGGCTATTCTGGGCGAAAGGGTTAAACTTGCAATGGGTGGCGACAAAAACAACCCTAATGTTATAGAAGTTATAGAAATCGCTTGCGACGAATGTCCCGTCGGCGGTTACGAAGTAACCAACGCGTGCAGGGGCTGTCTTGCGCACAGGTGCGTAGACGCGTGTAAGTTCGGTGCGATTACTCTCGACCATAATCACGTAGCACACATAGACAAAAGCAAGTGTAAAGAGTGCGGTGCTTGTTCTAAGGTCTGCCCGTACACCGCTATCGTCAACAGAAAAAGACCTTGCCAAAACGCTTGCAAGGTTAAAGCGCTTAGTATGAACGAAGATAAGTCGGCTTGCATAGACAATTCTAAATGTATATCTTGCGGTGCGTGTGTGTACCAGTGTCCGTTCGGCGCTATATCCGATAAATCTTTTATCTTAGACGCAATAGATGTAATTAAAAACAGTAACGGAAACAAAGCGTACAACGTATACTCGGTTATCGCACCGTCAATTTCCAGTCAGTTCAGCTACGCAAAACTAGGTCAGGTAATAACAGGCTTAAAAGAGCTCGGCTTTTATTCGGTTGTAGAAGCCGCTCTCGGCGCAGATATGGTGGCCGACGCAGAATCGAAAGAACTTGCCGAAAAAGGCTTTTTAACAAGTTCTTGCTGTCCTGCGTTCGTAAGTTATATAGAAAAGAATTTCCCAGCGCTTATGCCGTTCGTGTCGTCTAATTTATCGCCTATGGCAATGATTTCGCGTTATATAAAACAGACCGACCCGACCGCAAAAGTAATTTTTATCGGTCCTTGCACGGCAAAGAAAATGGAAATTCAAAAACCGACCGTCAAACCTTACGTAGACATTGTGCTGACATTCGAAGAGTTGCAGGCGCTTTTCGACAGTAGAAACATAGACATAACTACGCTAGAAGAAGGCGTTTTAGACAACGCTTCTTATTTCGGCAGAATTTTCGCTAGATGCGGTGGGCTTGCCGACGCCGTTGCCGAAGGGCTAAAAGAACACGGTATTAACGACTTCGAGTTAAAAGCCATATCTTGCGACGGTATAGAAGCCTGCAAGTTGGCTCTGCTTAAAAAGGCAAAAAACGTTTTAGACGCTAACTTTATAGAAGGAATGGCGTGTCAAGGCGGTTGCATAGGCGGGGCAGGGTGCCTAACTCACGGAGAAAAAAG
>CAYYYD010000051.1:0-3563 GCA_964475885.1 uncultured Christensenella sp. | reverse complement strand
AAAATTTTTAGAATTACGTATACACGGTCGCATTAAGGGTAAAATTAAGACAAAACAAGTAACCCGATTATTAAGATTTACATACACTGATAATGGGAATTACTTGAAACGTCGGAGACCCTATGATTAAACGAGGAGAACTATACTATGCCGATTTAAGCCCTGTCGTGGGAAGCGAACAAGGCGGAATAAGACCGATTTTAATAGTACAAAACGATACGGGCAATAAATACAGCCCGACCGTTATCGGTGCGGCGGTTACAAGCAAACTAAATAAAGCCAAACTACCCACGCACATAGAACTAAGCGCAAACGAATTCGGGCTACACAAAGATTCGGTTATTCTTTTAGAACAAATAAGAACGCTAGACAAACGCCGATTAAAAGAACGCATCGGAGAACTTCCGTCGCCTATGATGAAGCGTGTAAACACCGCCCTGCTTATAAGCCTTGGCTTTAACAGTGAATCGCCTTCTAAAATCGTTTAAGGCACCGTTATACACGGTGCCTTAACCTTTAAATGAATTTTACCGTTTCCGATAACTCTTTTCTGTCTTTTTTTCTTAAAGGCGCATCCGAATACCCCAGCACGACCGCAACTCCGAACCTTTCGGAATCGTCGGCGTTTAGCGTCTGTTTAAGTTTTTCGGTATCTATCCACCCGATAATACAACTGTCTACGCCAAGCGATTTCGCCGACAGCGTTATATACGCCAGCATTTCGCCGACGTCGTATTTAACGAAACGGTCTAACCCGAACCGTGCCACAACATCGGGTTTAAGATTGTCGGGCATAATCTCGGAAACGACAACCACCGCAGAAGCGGTAGAAGTAAACAGATTTCTGTTTTCGCCCTGAAAACACTTAACTACCCTTTCTACCTGCGTAGGAGAGTCTACAAAATACATTTTCCAAGGCTGAGAGTTGCACGCCGAAGGACACAATTTGCAAAGTTCCGCAATCTTTTCTAACATGTCGCGCGGAATTTTTTTATCTAAAAAACCCCTTGTAGACTGCCTTTTGCTAACTAAATCTAAAAAATCTTTATATTCCATAATTCACCCCGTTTATATTGTAATAGGGTTTTAGCGTTTTGTCAAGCCCCGACCTAGTCGGTAACGCCGATAAGACTCTCTTTTTTATACCTTTCTACGGCTTTTAGGTAGCGTTCGGAAACATTAAGCGAATAACGTTGTTTTTCTTCATAAGAAAGGTTATTATACACGCTTTCGTCTGTAAGTCTGCCTATCGCATTGGAAATTTCGCCTTCTTCGTCTAAAATCTTTTTGACCTTAGAATAAAATTTTTCTTCTTCGTCGTCGGGCTTTTTAATATTTTGGTACACGCGCTGAGAATAATACTCTTTAACCTTAGAAGTCGAAACGCCCGACTGCTCGGCAAGTTGTAAATGCTTGCTTAAACTAGACTTATAGTTTTGCCAAAATCCGCTTTTTAACCTTTGCTTGGCTTCTTTTGCGTACTGCTTAATGGTTTTTTCTGTTTCTTGCATAATTTTCTCCGATATAGGTTGTTACAATTTTCGACACGTTTCGTAAGGGCAAAAGAAAAACCTACCAAACAATCTTTGGTAGGTCTGACTTTATCCTTTAATGCTTCTTTTTCTTGCCGCTTCGGCTTTCTTTTTTCTTTTTACGGAAGGACTTTCGTAAAATTCTTTCTTGCGAAGATCACCGATAATGCCGTCGCGAGAACATTTTCTTTTAAAACGTCTTAAAGCGCTGTCAATGTTTTCGTTTTCGCCAACTCTTACAATACTCATCTTATTCACCTTCCTTTGCCCTAGGCGATTATTGTTTACTAACAGATACAAGTATATAAAAAACGCCCCGATTTGTCAAACAAAAAAGGGGCGTTAATTTTATTTTTTTAAATTTTAACAATCAGCCGAAGATTTCTCTTCAAAAATCAATTCGTCGGCGTTACAGCCCGTATCTTTGTTTTTAAAGAAAACGAAATAAACCACGACGGACGCAACGATAAGCAATACCGAAAACCCTATTACCCACCAATACTGCGCTCCGTTTTGATTGACTTTGCCTATAATACCGAAAATTTCTATAAACAAAATCAAAAGCGGTCCGACGTATTTCACCATAAACGCGAAGACCTTACCGAAACCGCCTATGTTTAAGCCGTCTTCTTCTAACGCGCGGAAGGTTTGCATAGGACTGATTCTTTTCTTAAACGATTTACTGTTGTCTATAAACCAACCTATGGATATGCACGAGAAGAACGCGCCGACGGGCATTAGCACGGTGTTTGTCATTTCGTCTAAGAAAGTAAGCAAGTCAAACCCGAACACCGTAATAGCACCGTTAAACGCCCCGCCTATCGACCAAGTAATGGGTACGGAAAGAACGAAACATACTATGCAAAGAATAATAGTGGCTTTCTTTCTGGGAATTTTGAATTTTTGTATTACAAACTGCGTAGCGACTTCTAGTAAAGAAATTACCGAAGTGAGCGCGGCAATTACGACCATTGCGAAAAACAAGAAAGAAACAACCTGACCTATACCGCCCATTTGCGCGAATATCTGCGGTAAAACGGTATACATAAGTTCTACACCGCCAAGTCTGTCGGTACCAAGCAATTCCGGTTGCAAAGCGCCTACCGCCGAAAAAATAGCCAACCCCGCGATAAGGGCAACCAACGTATCGAAAACGGCAATCATTGTAACCGACCTGCCGATTTTAATTTCTTTGCCCGTATAAGAGCCGTACGAGACCATAATACCCATACCAAGCGACAAAGAATAAAAAGCCTGCCCCATTGCCGACAGCACACCTTCGAAGCCCAGCGCCGAAAAATCGGGGTTAAGATAAAAGTTTAAGCCCTTAGAAACCCCTTCGCCAAGACACAAGCAATAAACGGCTACGACCACCAAAAGAATAAACAAGGTGGGCATAAGCACCTTAGAAGCCTTTTCTATACCACCCTTAACCCCTGCCATAATAACCAAGCCGGCAAGGAGCATAAACACAAGCGTGTAAAAAACCGGTTCAAATGCGTTGCTTACAAAAGCCCCGAAAAACCCTGAACTACCGTTGGTAGCCTGTTCTATGGGCTGAAAAGAGTTTACGGCAAACTTAAAAGTCCAACCGCCCAAAACACTGTAATAACAAATAATCAAAAACGGAATTGCGATAACGAGTACGCCCACAAACCCAAGGTTTTTGTTGGCTTTTGCATACGCCGTAACGGGGTTTGCCTGTGCGCGACGGCCAAGATACATTTCTGCCACCAGCACGATAGAACCCATTAACAGCACGCATAAAATATACACGAAAACAAAAGCGGCGCCACCGTTTGCGCCCGTTTTATAGGGGAACCCCCAAAGATTGCCAAGCCCTACTGCCGAGCCCGCCGCCGCAAGTATAAACCCTACACCGCTGGCAAACCCGTTTCTTTTTTTAGTTTCTGCCATAGTAACTCCAAATAATTTATTAACTTGACTATTTTAATATAAAAGTAGAATTTTGTCAAGACCTAAAACGCATATAGCCCGTAAATAACCGTTTTGCGTTTATTCTGATAACTT
>CAYYYD010000050.1:0-3813 GCA_964475885.1 uncultured Christensenella sp. | reverse complement strand
TATTTACCTAAACGAATTCCACTTTTTACGGAATACATTTAAAACTAAGATTTCATCACTTTCTTCCAACCGATTCTTATTTCGTTTTCTTTTTTCTTTGTTTAAAAAACAAAATGCAAAGAATAGATTTAATTCTTGCAAAAACAATACACTTTTTTATATTTCCCGCCTTTTCGGTTTCGGGGTAAAACCTATTTAAAACCCCTTTATATCCATTTAACCACGGTTTGTTTTTACCGTTGTAGTGTATAATTACGGTTTTTTTCGAAACGTCGTCTAAACTATATTTTCTTTTATTATGTCTAAAAGTTCGCTCGTCTAAGTTATATAATAATTCGTCAATCGGCAACAACTTTTTACTGAACAAAATATTGCATAAATCTTGGTCGCCCATAAACAGAATACGCGCGGTTTTGTTTAAGAGAACGAACACCTTATCTGCGGTAAAATCTTTTCGAATCTCTTCTAAATTCATAAGCATTACGCCGGAATTTACATAACGCCTGCGTTCAAAAATACCCAGCCTAATACGATTAAAAAAATTATTAAAGCCGTAAGTATGGCTAGCCCCCGCAATATAGTAATTACCTAAATCGGTATAGTAAAGCGGTAATAACGAACGTCTGACAACGATGTCGGGGTCTAAATACAAGCAACGTTTTACTTCTTTCGGTAAAAACTCGAAAGCCAAAATACGATAAAAAGATTCTGCACCCAGCCTTTCTAAAACGGGGATTTCGTCAAAATGTTTTTCTTGTATTTTTACGTTATGTATTACAATACTTTCTTCGTTTACGCAGTCTTTTATAACGCTGAAATCGTTCTCCGTTAAAGAAGAATGAACGACGAACACGTTTGTGCGTATACCCTTATGCGTTTGTTCGTAAGAACGCAACATAACGCAAAGCGGATTTAAATAGTTTTTATCTATCGTTACAAGCAAATTTAAGGGCTCTTTTAAAAGGTATTTACTTTCGGTCTTTGTTTCTTGCGTATTCATATGGTTAAATTAAAAACATTCCCCCTAACGAACAAAACAAGTATGTAAACGCAAAGGCAAAAGAATGGCTGTCAAACCTATCTAAAATACCGCCGTGCCCCGGGAACACGTTGCCGAAATCTTTAACACCCGCAATACGTTTTACGATAGAACCGGTTAAATCGCCGAACTGTCCAACAACCGAACACAACAGCGCATACGGTACGTATACACCCCATTTTACTATAACATTAAGTCCGAATTGCAATATCAGTCCGTACCCGACGGAGAAAACCAGCGAACCGACAATCCCCGCGACGGCGCCTTCGACCGTTTTATTGGGGCTTACGCTTTGAATAAATTTTCTTTTACCCCACTTGCTTCCGATTAAATAAGCGAATATGTCCGTCGTTATGCAAATGAGAATAGGACATATTAAATAATATAAGCCGTATTTCAATGCGCGAATTTCGGGTATAGCGACAAAAAACAAAACCACGACTACCGAAAGTATGGCCGGCGTGGTAGGGTTTACAAACCGAAATCTTTGTTTATAAAGCATCATACATACGGAAACAATAACCGCAACGAAAAAAGCGACCGTCAAAACGACTGAAAAATATTTAATCTTGACAAACGACATCAAGCATGCAACCGCCATTGTGCCGGCAAACCAAATTTCGTGTTCTTTTTGCTCGGTTACGTTAAAAAATTCGTAAACGGCAAAACAAGAAAAAGTTGCCGTTACGCACCGTAAAACCGTTTCGTTGCCGGAAAACCACAGTAAAACCACGGCTGCCGAAATAAGGACGATTGTCGTAATAAGACGCGTAGCGAAATTACTTATTTTGCCATTCATTTTTCTTTTCTCCTTTCCAAATTTTTACGTAAAACCGTACGTACAGCAAAAGCGACGCCGACAAAACAAACATACACAAATAAATCAAACAATTTGCTACGGCAACATTTATGTCGGGAAACACCACCAAAGCCATCATTACGCCGTACAATATAACCGTATTGATTTTTCCGTACCATTTAGCGCAGTTTACCCTTTCGTACTTTTTTAAGGTAACTATTCCCATTAACCCCATTATAACTTCTTTAACTATAAACAACGAAATTAAAAGGCACATCAACCTGTATTTCATTGTAAGGCAAAGAATAACAGTGCCTTGCGTAAGTTTATCGGCTATCGGGTCGATAACCTTTCCGAAATCCGAAACCATATCGAATTTTCTTGCAATAAACCCGTCTACGATATCCGTGAATGCGGATAATACTATTAAACCTAACGCCAAATAACGGTTTTCTATTCCGCAATACGCCCAAACGATAAACGGAATTAACACCACTCTAAAAAGACTTAAAAGGTTAGGTATCGTTAAAATACGGTTTTTAGATTTTGTTTGGTTTTCCATATCGTACCCCAAAAAAGAACTTCCGCCCTAACCCATACGCCTTCTGCGGTCGTCCGCAATAAAGCCTGCCGTTTTTACCGTGTATTCGGTAACACCCTTAATCGTTTCCCCGTCAATCTGCAAGGCACGTGGTTCTTGAAATTTGACGGTAATTATGTTGCCCGACAAAACGGTTACGTTCTTATTTTTTTTGACATGTTCTCCGCTGAATATCGAAGGGAATATACATAGCGTTTTTAATTTATTGCTTCCGTAAAAAACCATTACCGACACTTTTTTTCTTAAATTATTTCTTTTCTGTTCGGGTGCGGGCATCATTCCGCCACCGTAATATCTGCCGTGCATTGTCGGAGCAAGCCAAACCTTGTTGTAATAAAAAGTTTTTCCGTCTACCGTAACGACGGCTTTTGTAGGCTTGTAATGAAACAAAAGCCCTTTTATGGCTATTATCGTATAATTGATTTTTTTCTTAGGATTTTTTTCGCGTATTTCGTCACCACGTTCGCAACAATATCCGTCTATACCGAAGCCGACGCCGTTGATAAAACGGTATTCTTTACCCTTAACGCAGACTACGGGCAAATCTTTTATGTAATTATCCAAGGGAATTAAATTTCTGTTATCGCCTACGTCGCGTGCAAAATCGTTTCCGCTTCCGCCACGCCAATAGAATAATTTATTCTTAACACAAATTCCGTTAGTATCGTTTACAAACCGATTAAGCGTTCCGTCTCCACCACAAATAATAACCTGCGTTTCTACGGGTATTCCGTCAAAAAACGCTTTATAATCGCCGACGGTAGTCATATCGACAAATTGCAATTCGTCCGAAGAATAGACGGTCGATAATTCTTCGGCATTTTCTTTTCCGCGTTCGTTATCGGAATGCGGATTGTAAAGCACTAAGTATTTCATAAATTATATCTTCCTTCTTTATAGTTTTTCTTTTGTTACTTCGTTTTGTTTATAATGTTATCTGCGATTATCTCTTCTGCCGAACAAGGTCAAAACGCGAACGAGAAAACGCAAAAAGTAAACGAGCGACGTTAAAAGCGACGCAAGATAGGTAAGCGCGGCGGCAGACAACACTTGGCTTGCGCCGTATAATTCGTCTTGCGTTAAAATTCCTTCCGACACGAGCATTTTTTTGGCGCGTTTGCTTGCGTTTATTTCTACGGGAAGCGTAATTAAAGCAAACAAAAACGAACCGCCGTACAAAATTACCCCGACCATCGCCACGTAAAAACCGACATTTGCGTTTGCGGTTACCGTAAATAAATCGATTAGCAGTCCTATTAAAACCAACGGCATTGCAAGACGAGAACCGAAATTCACTATCGGAACGAGCGCCGTACGAATTTTATAAAAAACGTATCCGCGTTGTTTTTGCATAACGTGTCCCATTTCGTGCGC
>CAYYYD010000049.1:0-3893 GCA_964475885.1 uncultured Christensenella sp. | reverse complement strand
TAAAATCTCGTTAAACTATTTAATTAAACTGCCTGCGTCTTCGTCTACGATTACCGTGCAATCGGGGTGAAGTTGCAAAACGCTTGCGGGACAACTTTCGGTTACGGGACCGTAAAGCATTTCTTTAACGGCTTTGGCTTTGTTTTTTCCGCTGGCAAGCAACAGTATTTTTTTAGCGTTCATAATATTTCTTAAACCCTGCGTAAATGCCTGACGCGGAACTTCGGAAATATCGTTAAACAATCTGGAATTGTCTTTTATGGTATTTTCGGTTAAATCTACCACGTGCGTTTTGCTTCCGAACGGGGTGCCCGGTTCGTTGAACGCGATGTGTCCGTTAGAACCCAAACCCAAAAGTTGAATATCTTGCTGTAATTCTTCTAGCAAAGCGTTGTATCTTGCACATTCCTTTTCGGAATCGGTTGCCTTGCCGTCTTCTATATTAGTGTTGTTTAAGTCTATGTCTATATGATTAAACAAATTGTCTCTCATAAAATAAACATAACTTTGGTCGTCTTTTTCATCTAAGCCCTTGTACTCGTCTAGATTGACAGTTTTAATCTGTTTGAAACTTAAACCGTTTTTGCAGTCTTCTATCATTCTTTTGTAAAGTCCCAAAGGTGTAGTACCGGTGGCAAGCCCGAGCACGGCGTCGGGTTTGTTTTTAACCACTTCTCTCATAACCTGATTACCAAGTTCGCTCATCTCTTCGTAATTCTTTGCTATAATAACTTTCATTTCCGTTCTCCTAAATGTTATTTGATTATATTTTAATGTAAATCTTAAAACAAATCAAGCAAAAACGAAATTTTTTTATATTTTTTCGTCTAACGGGCGATGCGGAGTTTTTTCAAACGATTTATCGGCGTTTTCGGAAACTTCTTTAACCACTATTTTAGACAGTGCGAACAGGGCGATAACGTTGGGAAGAACCATAAGATAGTTAAAAAAGTCTGTAAGTTCCCACACCAAATCGTTTTGGAAAATCGTGCCCAAGAAAACAAACGCCACTGCGATTATCGTATAAACTATAACCGACTTTTTACCGAACAGATAGGTAAAGTTTATTTTGCCGAACAGGTTCCAACTTAAAATTGTAGAGAACGCAAAGAAAAAAAGGCAAACGGCAACGAATATACCGCCTATCGTAAGCCCGACATCGCTACCGTTAAACACGCTTGCGATTGCGTTTTTAACCAAATTGTTTTTATTTATACCGCCTGCAATGGCAACTTCTAATTTGTCGGCAGAAGAAAGCATACCGTCGCCTGCGTAAAGGGTTGTTATTACTATAAGCGCGGTCATCGTAAGTACGACGAACGTATCGAAGAAAACGCCTATCATAGCGGTTACGCCCTGCTGGTGCGCCGTTTGTACGTTTGCCTGAGCGTGTGCGTGCGGAGTAGAACCCATACCTGCTTCGTTAGAAAAGAGCCCGCGTTTAGCACCCTGACTTATTGCCATTTTTAATGCCGCACCTATACCGCCACCGATAATGGCTTCTGGTATAAACGCATACTTAAAAATCATCCAGATTGCTTCGGGAACGACGGTAATTCTGCAACAAATAATAATAAGTCCGCCAAGCAAGTAAACAACCGCCATTACGGGAACCATTTTTTCGGTAACCGAAGCAAGCCTACTTACTCCGCCGATAAAAATTATTATCGCTAAAACCGAAAGAATAACGCCTATAACCCAAGTGGGCACGCCCGACGCTTCGTTTATCGCGCCTGCAATAGAGTTGGACTGAACCATACACCCTACAAAGCCGAGCGCAAAAACGATTGCGACGGCAAAAAAACCTGCAAGGAACGTACCGAATTTCCCCTTAAAAGCGTGTTTTATGTAATAGACCGGACCACCGCTTATGCTACCGTCTTCGTTTACAACCCTTGTCTTTTGCGCCAAAACGGCTTCGGCATAGTTGGTTGCCATACCGAAAAAGGCTATAACCCACATCCAAAAGATTGCGCCCGGACCGCCGAATAAAATAGCACCGCTCGCACCGATTATGTTACCCGTGCCTACCTGAGCGGCAACGGCTGTGGTAAACGCCTGAAAAGAACTCATACCCTTCTTTTCTTTTTTGCCGTTTAACTTGATGTTACCGAAAACCTGCTTCATACCCTGCTTAAAACAGCGAACCTGTACGAAACGGGTTTTTACGGTATAAAAAATACCGATACCGATTAGTAGTACTATCAAAATATAATCCGATAAATACTTGTTAATCTCTGCGACGACCGAAAACAATCCGTCTAAAAATGCTTGCATACTTCTTCTCCTTGTAAATAAAAACGAGTTACTCCGAATAAAAGAGTAACTCGTAGAAAACGTAAGCCGTTAGTAATAAGCCTTTTAGACTTAAAATATTAAACGTGCCCTGTCCTTTTGCCTGAGAGTTTCGGTTTCCCTTGCCCCTTCGGCACCCACTTTAAGTGAGATTCTCCAGAGTTCCTCGGTTTTCAGTTTGAATTACATTCTGAAAACTTCTTCGGAATATGCCAAGAGTATACCATTAAAAATATACCTTGTCAACGATTTTTTATGTAATTTACAAAAAAATATCTGCAAACCAAAATAACACAAAAGATTTTTTAATTTACCTTATGTGTTTTTAGATTATTCGTTTTCGAACAGCGGGGTAGAAAAATAACGCTCCGCCGTGTCCGGTAAAACCGTTACCACCGTTTTGCCCGCGCCCAATTCTTTGGCTAATTTTTTTGCCGCCGCCACGTTCGTACCGGAAGATATTCCGCACATTATACCTTCTTTTCTAGCAAGTTCCCTAGAAGTTTCTAGCGCTTCTTCGTCGGATATAATGCAGATTTTTTGATAAATTTCGGTGTTAAGAACGGGGGGAATAAGCCCGTCGCCTATGCCCATTTGAATATGCGAACTAACCGTTCCGCCTGCCAAAATTGCGGCGTTTTCGGGTTCTACCGCCCAAATTTTAATGTCGGGGTTTTGCGCTTTTAACACTTCGCCTATACCCGTAATCGTACCGCCCGTGCCTATGCCCGAACAAAACCCGTGGATAGGTCCTGCAACCTGCTCTAATATTTCTAAACCCGTATGATGACGGTGAACGACGGGGTTTGCGGGGTTTTCGAACTGTTGCGGAACAAAAACGTTAGGGTTTTCTTTTGCCGTTTTAAGCGCCCTTTTTAAACACCTGTCTATGCAGTCGCCTATGTTTCCGTCGTCGTGCTCTAAAATAACTTCGGCACCGTAATGACGAACGAGTTTTCTTCTTTCTTCGCTGACGGAATCGGGCATAATTATTATCGTTTTATATCCCCTGACCGCACCGACAAGCGCAAGCCCTATACCCTGATTACCGCTTGTAGGTTCTACGATAACGGTATTTTTGTTTATTATTCCGCGTTTTTCGGCGTCTAATATCATATTATACGCTACGCGAGTTTTAATCGAACCGCCGATGTTAAGCCCTTCGAACTTAACCAAAATTTCCGCAGAGTCGGGTTCGACCATTTTGTTTAGTCTTATAATGGGCGTGTGCCCTATTGCCTGTAATACGTCGTTATAAATCATACAATAAAGATACTACATTTTTACTTTTAAATCAAGGAATTTTACGCTACTTTCGTTTGCTTATACCCTTTTTTTAGTATATAATGGTTACGGTAAACACGCATGAAAACTTTTGAACCCAAACTTATAGCGGTATTTAAATCTAAAACATATACCGCAAAAAATCTGATTTCCGATTTGACGGCAGGGCTTATAGTTGCCATAATAGCCCTTCCGCTTTCTATCGCGCTTGCAATCGCTTCGGGTTCGCCCCCCGAAACGGGGTTGTATACCGCGGTTATAGGGGGCTTTGTTATTTCCGCACTCGGCGGAAGCCGTGTAAACATTTCCGGCCC
>CAYYYD010000048.1:0-4555 GCA_964475885.1 uncultured Christensenella sp. | reverse complement strand
AAACTCGCGACTTTTAATTAAGACGCGAGTTTAGGTTGCCTTTTTAATTTCAACGTTAAGTCTTTTTAGATTATAGCGGTAAGTCTTTTTTGGTAAATCTTAACGAACCCAAAATGTAGCCCACAATTCCTGCTACCGCCAAAATTACAAACTTCCACAAGAAAACGGTCGTTCCGTCCATAATGGAAATAACATCGAACAAAGATATAATAGTTGCGTAATTAAAGTAATTCAATGCGCTAAGCCTTACGACCGACGGAATAACAGGACTGCCGAAAAGCCCCAGCATTGCGGCGACAAGCGCGAAAATACTTAATCCGCCACCGATTGCCATAGAGCGTTTACTTCTGTCAAACACGCACGAAGTTAAAAAGCACAAGCCCGACAACGCAAACAAAACCAAGAACGCACCGATATTAAGTAAAATTAAGTTACCGTATGTCAGCGCAACGTCTTCGGTTACCAAAGCCAGACAGACGCAACCGGTTGCGGTGGTCAGGCAAAACATACAGAACAAAGAACCTACTAAGTACACCGCCTGCGTAAAGACAACGGTAATTCTTTTGGTAGAAGTAGAAAGCACATACGCCATAGAACCGCTGTCGACTTGACCTGCGATAAGGTTGTTAGACGCCATAATCATATAAATAATGGGCAACAACAGTCCTGCCAACTTGTAAAAAATCGAGCCGACGACAAGCGTATACAAGTCCATTTTGCCTATTTCTTCTAGCGCTTCGGAAACTGCCGACGGCAACGTAGACAAGAAACTAGAAGATATATCCGCAGTAAGTTCTTGTTCTTTTTCCGACACGGCGTTAAGGTACGCGGTTTCGTCGGCGAACTTTCCGTCGGTATAGTCTTGTTTTAACAGCCCCGTTTCGTACTCTACCCTACCACGAAAAGTTACTATGGCGGTATTGGATAAATGCTTTATATAATTATAGTCGTACCCGAAAGAATCGTATTTCTCTTTGGTAACGCCGTAAGAAGACAACGCGTCCATTAGCGCGGTTACGTTTTCGGCTTTTACCATATTACCGGCAATAAACACCGACGAACCGCCTACGCACCTTTCTTGTCTGTAATCGTTGCGTTCGACGGAATTTATATAATCTGCGACGTCTTGCGTAACGATATGACCTATTAAAGAAGCTACGTCATAGTCTTCGGGAACGCTTTCGTCGTTTTCGGTATAAAAATCGTTAAACGTTCCGTTGGGGTTAAGGACATACATAACGCTTCCCAACGTTTCTTGCGCCTGCACGGAATCTTCTGCGTAGCCAGACGCTTTAACTCTTTCTTTTACGTAGTTTTGCAGTTGTTCGCAAGAAAAAGCGTACGCCGTTTTTATTGCCGTTTCTTGCGTTGCGGGAGAACGATTTTGCCATTCTTGTAAAGCGACGTAATACTCCGTTTGGTTTTCGAACGCTTCACTGTTCGGCATACTCTCTTTCCATTCGTCTATGCTTAAAGCATAGCTATTGCCCGCTTGGGTTTTGAGTTGCGGTTTTCGGTTTTGCCAAACGCCCATGGCGACGGCGTATTCGTTTAAGTCGGAAAAATCTTTTTGCGAAGGCATAGAACCTATCCAACTAAGGTACGAAAGCGTGTCGGTCGCATTATCGGAAAACAGTCGGTCGAACTCTTTTAGTCCGTCATTAGCGTTAGAATAGTAAGAAAGCGCACGCTGTTTCATTTGCGAATCCACTTCTTTGGTTATGATAGTGTCTTGAATGGAATTTTTAACCGTTCCTATGTTGCCGTTGCCCGAAATAAGCATAACGCAGGCAAGCATAAAACAAACGGCAAACGTTATTATCGCCCACATTGTGCCGTTTGCCTTGCACGATTGTTTGAATAAAGCCTTACTGAACATTTTTTTAATTCTCCTTTAATTGATTTGTTTTTGAAAACAGTACCTTTTTAAAATACATCTCCAAAGTATACGGCAATTCCGAAATAAACTTAACGTCGTAGTTATGCAAAACGCCCAAAAGCGCCGTCGTGTCTTGCGCGTCGATGCGAACGGTAACCTGATTATACTGTTCTTGCAACCGTATTACTTGATAATTCTCGGTTAAAAAGCGTTTGTAATCTTCTGCCGAACGAAACTCTATTTTAAAATCTTTTAGGGCGGGATTCCTAATTTCGTTCATATCGCACACGTCGACTATGCGTCCGTCGTTTATAAGCGCAACCCTATCGCAAGTTTTTTCCAGTTCGTCGAAACTGTGACTGCTCATAAAAATCGTTTTACCCTTTTTGTGTTCTTCTTTTATAATATCCAAAAACGTGGCGCGCATAAGCGGGTCTAACCCCGTAGTCGGTTCGTCTAAAATAATAATCGGCGCGTCGAACATAAGCGCTGACACGAGCGCGGTTTTTTGTTTCATACCCTTGCTCATACGCTTTAAGTTGGCACGCGGGTCAAGTTGTAACATTTCTATCAGTCGGTTGGCGTACGACATATCTTTAAGCCCTAAAAAATCCGCCTGACATTTTAAAAAGTCTATACCCGTTTTTAGGTCGGGAAAGGCTATTTCGCCCGGCACGTACCCTATGTTTTTTACTATTTCGCTAGAATGTTCCCAAGACGAAAGTCCGTTTACGAAAACTTCGCCCGAAGTCGGTTTTATAAAACCCATAATATGCCGTATAGTAGTGGTTTTACCGCTACCGTTGGTACCGACAAACCCTACCATTTCGCCCTTTTTAACGATCAAATTCAACCCGAAAACTCCACGGCCGTTTCCGTAATCTTTGGTAAGTTCTTTTGCTTCTATAATGTTCACGACAATGCACCCCCGAAATCTTTTTCTTCTTTGTAAAACTTCATAAAATAGTCTTCTAATGTTTCTTTTCTGTTACCGAAAAACGACACGGGAAGACCGGATAAAAGCGCGATGAGAGTATTTAAATCGGCGTCGTCTACCGAAATATACACCTGCCCTTTGGTTTGACTTATAAGCGTAAACGTTTTTATACATTCGGCTTTTTCTAAAAACTCTTTTTGTCCTTCGGGCGTTTTAAAACCGACGGTATAATATTTTACGGAAGCGTGTTTTAAGTCGTTTGCTACAAATTCCGAAACGATTTTTCCGTCTTTTATAATGGCAATTCTGTCGCATGTGGAATCTATTTCCGAAAAAATATGGCTAGACAACAAAATGGTTTTACCGCGCTGTTTTTCTTTATGAATAAACTGAATAAAAATCTCTTGGCAAACGGGGTCTAAACCGCTGGTCGGCTCGTCTAAAATCAATACTTCCGGGTCGGACATAAACGCCGTTACGACGGCAAGTTTACGCTTTACGCCCAAACTCATTCGCTTTGTTTCGCCCGATAATACATTGTCTTTCAACTCGAAAAGATTAAGCATTTCTTTAAGTCTTTCTTCGTTTTTTATGTTTTGCATATCTTGTATCATTCTAATAAATTCCCAACCGGTAAGTCCTGTCGGCAAAGCGATTTCGCCGGGAATATACCCTACCCTGTTTAACACCTTGTCGTAGTTTTCGAAAGTGTCTAACCCGAAAATTTTCGCGTTACCCGAATCGGGTTTAGAAAAACCCATTAAGTGCCTGATAGTGGTAGACTTTCCTGCGCCGTTAGGACCTAAAAACCCAAACACTTCGCCCTTGTTTACCGAAATGTTTACGTCAAACACACCCCTGCCGAAACCGTAATCTTTTGTCAAACCGACCGTCTGAATTACGCTTTCGCCCTGAAAACGAGATTGGCTTTTTTTATCCATTTTTTCTCCTTTATAAACACTGTTGACATTTGAACTGTGTTATATTATAATAGATGTAAAGAAAAACGAAAGCACAAACAATTTGTCATTGTATAAATTTATACAACGTAAATAAATGTGTTAATTTAAAGGGGAAAAAATGAAAGCGCAAAACTTAAACAATTCTTCTAAAAAGACAAGACGGCTTATTAAAAAGGTGTTTGCGGAAATGCTTTCCGAAAAACAAACGCTGTCTAACATTTCCGTAAGCGAGTTATGTAACCGCGCAGAACTAAGCAGGGGCGCGTTCTATTCGCATTACGACGATATTTACGGGGTGGCGGAAGAATACGAAAACGAGTTGATAGAAGCCTTTTTCGATAAAACCAGACTTGTCGCTTCGCAAAACATTATAGAGTTTATAGATTCGGTTTTCGAATACATAAGGCAAAACGACGAAAACTATCGCCTGCTTTGTAGGTCAAACGAAATAACTTTCGCCGCCAACAAACTAACGCCTATCGTGTCTAAAAAACTGATTGAATTATGTCAAAACGACAGTCGTATCGTTAAGCACGAATACATAGAAATAGAAATACGGATTTTTTTGGAAGGGTTATTTTGCGAATATATGAAGTATTGCAGAGATTATTCTAAAACGACTTTAGACGACTTATACGAATACACGAAATGCTGGGTAACCGACTTTATAAAAAAGCGTTCTGTTACGTAGAGTTTTACAAATATGTTTTAAAAATAAAAAACGGCGAATGGACTTTCGGTCAATTCGCCGTTTGCATTTTATTGTTTTTATAATTT
>CAYYYD010000047.1:3588-4754 GCA_964475885.1 uncultured Christensenella sp. | reverse complement strand
CCGTAAGTTTTGATGAAATAAATAGTTCGTCTTTAACATCAACGGGGTCACCAAAAAAAACGACAAACTTCGACAGAAGTTTGTCGTTTTTCATTCCTTCGCTTTTCACTAAAATACATTCGTCAATTTTTGGAAATAATAAGTAATAATGAATAACGAAAAGGCTAAGACACTTTTAAGCAAAGATTTAAAAGTGTTTTTGTTTTATATTATACGTCTTAAAACAGCTTAAAGTCGCCGTGTTTTGTCACACGGCACAAACACTGTTCCCCTATCGATTACGGTTTAAACACCTAAACTTTGGCGTTTAAGACGTAAATTCCGTTAGCACAAAAAAACATATATACGGTAATCGTTTAATAAAAATATCTGTAAGCAAACCATACGGCTTTGACTTTTTAGGATTTAAGGAATATACTAATATTTAGGTGATAAAAAATGAATTCTGACAAAAACGTAACAGGCGCAGATACTCAGTATAAAAAGATGACCGAAACGCCCGTTGCAAAACTCGTTTTTACATTAGGCGTTCCGACAACGATAAGTATGCTTATAACCAACGTTTACAATATGGCGGACAGTTTTTTCGTAAGCAAAATTTCGCTGTCTGCCGGCGGAGCGACAAGCATAGTTTTCGGCGTTATGGCAATACTGCAAGCCTTTGGCTTTATGTTCGGGCACGGAGCAGGAAGCCACATAAGTCGCGCTTTGGGAGAAAAAGAATACCAAAAGTCTAGCGTTTACGCTTCTACGGGATTTTTTTGGGCGTTGATTTCGGGGCTGATTATTATGACGGGCGGACTTATTTTTATAAAACCGCTTATGATTATACTGGGTAGCACCGACACGATTTTACCCTACGCCGTAGATTACGCCACCTTTATACTGATAGGCGCGCCGTTTATGACGACGAGTTGCGTGCTTAATAATATTTTAAGGTACGAAGGGAAAGCGAAACTCGCTATGATAGGTTTGACTTTTGGCGGACTGTTAAACATAGCGTTAGACCCCTTGTTTATTTTTACCTTCGGTATGGGAATTTTAGGCGCGGGACTTGCAACGGGTATTTCGCAGTTCGTGTCTTTTTGCTTATTGTTTTCTATGTTTATAACAAACAAAACGCAAAGCAAAATTTCGTTTAAGTATTTATCTAAAAATTTTACCGT
>CAYYYD010000047.1:0-3488 GCA_964475885.1 uncultured Christensenella sp. | reverse complement strand
CGACGCGTAAAAGACGGCGCATACTTTACCCTGTTTTTAGGAACGCTGATTTTAGGCATTATCAGTCTGGCGTGTTTTATTTTCGCTCCGCAAATTATCGGCGTGTTCCGTGCGGAAGAAGAAGTCGTTTTAATCGGCGCAAAAGCCCTTAGAATTTATTGCGTTGCGCTTTTGTTTTTTCCTTCGTCAGTCGTTGCGACAATGCTTTTTCAGAGTATCGGAAAAAGCGCGCCCGCACTTGTGCTTTCGTGTTTGCAAAGCGGACTTATATTTATACCGCTGTGCTTAATTCTACCCAACTTTTTGGGAATTTTGGGCATAGAAATATCTCAACCGCTTGCCTACGTTCTATCGTCGGCGATAGCGCTTCCTATAATGATTAGGTTTTTAAATTCTTTACCCAAAGAATAACCTTTTTTCGAACTTCTATAAAAAAATAAAATTTAATCTTTTTTTAAGAAAAGTATGATATAATGTTTTAATGTGGACAAGTAGGTTCGGTTAAAAGGCTTTTAACGACCGAAAAGTTTTTGTAAGCCGTAACGTTCAATAGTAGGGAGATTCACTTATGAAAAAACGCAAAAAGAAAATTAAAAAGGGCGGAATATTTTTTCGCGGGTTTAAGGGCATTTTAAAATGGTTTTTCAAAAAACCCGAATTTGTTTACCTTGGCGGAAAACCCGACAAGCAGTCTATAATTTTATGCAATCACGTAGGAATAAGCGGACCTTTAAAACTAGAAATGTACTTTGACGAAACATATAATTACAGGCTTTGGGGTACGCACGAAATGACCGAAGGTTTAATTTCTACGTACAAGTACCAGTCTTACCAATTCTACCACAAGAAAAAAGGCTGGAACCTGTTTGCTTCTAGGGTGTTCTGTATTTTTGCGGCGCCCGTATCCAATATGTTTTACAAGGGCTTAGACCTTATACCCACCTACCGCGACACCAGACTTAAACACACGCTAAAAACCAGCGTAGAAGAAATTAAAAAGGGCAAAAACATAATCATCTTTCCGGAAAATTCCGAAAACGGTTATCAAGATGTTTTACAAGGCTACCACCCCGGCTTTGCGCTTTTGTGCAATCAGTGTGCAAAAGCAGGTATAGACACGCCTATTTACGTAACCTACTACAATAAATACACTAACACCTACGTTTTCGATAAACCCGTACTGTACTCGGAACTCGTAGCGTCGGGGCTTGATAAAGAAGAAATGTCTAAAAAACTTTGCGACCGCGCAAACGAACTAAGGCTTTACGTTAAACCCGAAAAAGCCGAACAAAACGCTTAAAAAAATATGAAAATACTTTTAATCAGACACGGTCAGTCAACGGGAAATGTAGAAGGTAGGTTTACCGGTCAAACGGATGTTATGCTTACCGAACTAGGCAAAAAGCAGGCAACGATAATGCGCGATTATATTTTGTCTAACTACACGCTAAATGCCCTGTATTCCAGCGCGCTTACCCGTGCGCAAGATACGGCAAAGCCCTTGTCTAGCGCGCTTAATATACCCGTCGTTGTAGATGAAGACGCAAACGAAATAAATATGGGCGTATGGGAAAACGCTTTGTTTTCGGACGTGGCGCGCGACTATCCGCAAGAACTAAAACTGTGGTCGGACGGCGACGTAACCATCGCTTGTAAAAACGGCGAAAGTTTTACCGACCTGTATAACAGAACGGTAAAATTTTTAATGCGCTTAACCCAAAAGGAACACGGCACGGTAGCCGTATGTACGCACGGCGGTGTTATTAGGTCGGCAATTTGCTTTGCTAAATACGGTAACGTAAACGATATGCCAAAAGTCCCTTGGGGAACAAACGCTTCGGTTACCGAATTAGAATTTAACGACGGTAAATTTTGCATAGTAAAAGAGTTTTACGACGATTACCTGGGCAAACAAAAAAGCGGTTACATAAACGTCGTTTAGCACTTTACCGATTACACGATAAAATAATTACTTAAAAACATCAAGCCCGAACGTAATTTTACGTTCGGGCTTATTTAACGCTTTACCTTTAACATTTTAATCTAAAACGTCGATTTTGGTTTTTGTAACTTTTTTCAACATAAAAAACGAGATTACCGCCGTCAAAAATTCCGCTATCGGAAAAGTCCACCATACGACTTCTACCACCTGCGCCGACAAAGAAAACAAATACGCCACGGGAAAAACAAACAAAGTAAGCCTGCAAAGTGCCGTTAAAAACGGTTTAAACGCAAACCGTAACGCCTGTAACACGCCCTGAACGGCAACGTTAAACCCCATAAAAATGTAGCCTGCCGAAGCGATTCTGGTCGCACTTTCGCACACATCGATAAGTTCTGCCGTCGAATCTCCCGAAAGGGCAAACAGCCTAGACAAGGGCTTTGCGATAATTTCAAACAAAACCGTAACGGCAATCATTACCGTTACCGTGTCGATTATGCCGTACTTTATGCACGCATAAGAACGGTTTTTGTCTTTCATTCCGTAATTAAACGACAAAAGCGTTATAACCGTATTAGAAAGCCCGAAACAAGCAAACAACGCTACCTGCTGAATTTTATAATATATTCCGAAAGCGCCGACCAACACGGTGGGGCTAGCGTTTGCCGAACCTAAAATAATATTCATTCCTGCCATCATAACCGAAAGAAGCCCTTGCATCAACGTCGCCGAAACGCCTATGGAATATATTCCTTTAATAATATTTTTGTCGGGTTTAACGTACTTTAAGTTTCCGTCTACTTCTTTGTTTTTGGCGTAATGCAAAACCATTGCTATAATCATAGAAACAAACTGCCCTAAAACGGTTGCCCAAGCGGCACCGCCGACGCCTAAGTTTAACGGAAAAATAAATATGTAATCGAAAACGACGTTGACTACGGCTCCGGAAATTTGCGCGATTGTAGAATACAGCGTTTTACCCGTCGCCTGCAAAAATCTTTCGTAAACGGTAAACGCAATAGCCCCCAACGATAAAGAAGAACATATCGTCAAATATTCCGTACCCATTTCTATAACCTGTTCGTCGTCGGTAAAAAGCGAAATAAACTTTTCAGAACCCAAAAGCCCGAACGCCAAAAACACCAAGTAAATAGCTATCGACAAAAATATACCGTTGCCTGCCACCCGATTTACCTTTTCTTTATCTCTTTCGCCCAAACTTTTAGAAAGCAGTGCGTTAAGCCCCACCCCTGTCCCGACGCCTATTGCTATAATTAAAATCTGCACGGGAAAGGCGTACGTCAAAGCTTCGTTTGCAATGGCGCCCACGCCTTGTATGTTAGCGACGAACACGCTGTCTACAACGTTATATAACGCCTGCAAAATCATAGATACCATCATAGGCAAGCCCATTTTCCAATAAAGTTTTTTAAGCGGTTCCGCACCCATTTTGTTTTGTGTAACGACTTTCATATTTTCTCCTTTAAACACAAAAAACGCGCAAGTCCCAATCAATCGGACTTACACGTTTTCGTTACTCATTGAC
>CAYYYD010000046.1:4353-5616 GCA_964475885.1 uncultured Christensenella sp. | reverse complement strand
TCTAACGTAATGTCTAAATACCCCGTACTGACGGGCGTTCCGATAAAAACTATTTTACTGTCGCCCGAAAGAATAGGCAATGCAAAAAGCAAACCCGTTAAATACTGCGAACTGATATTTGCGGGGATTTTATATTCGCCCGATTTTAATTTTCCGTTTACGGTAAACCCGTCGATTTTAGCGCCGTTGTCGTTTAAGGCGCAAACGAGTTCTTTTATGGGGCGTTCTAAAAGTCTGCCTTTACCCGTAAAGGTCGCGTTTACGTTAAGCGCGCACGCGACGGGTAACAAAAACCTTAAAGTAGAACCGCTTTCGTTACAGTCTACCGTTGCCTTTTTAGGCACGTTTTTGCGTTCGATTGTAATAATATCGCCGTTTGTTTCGACTTGCGCACCCAAACTTTTTAACGCGCTTAGCGTTGCCGAAACGTCGTTAGAATTGCCTGCATTATATACGCTTGTTCTTCCGCCCGACAAAAAGGCGGAAATTAAAATTCTGTGCGCATACGATTTAGACGGCGGAGCGACGACTTCGCCCGATATTTTAGAAGGTGTAACGTTTACATTCATACTAACTTATATACTCTTTTAACGTTTTATAGTCTAGCCTTACGATTACGGGTTTACCTATACCCTTTAACGCGATAAACTTTATGGTTTTACCGTCGCCCTTTTTATCGTAAGATATTTTTTCGGCAAGTTCTTTTGCAGTGTACGGGCAACTTAAATCGTGCCCGCCCGCTTTTAGAATTTGTTGCATTCTGTCGTATTCGGCTTGGTCTATTTTAAAAATTCGTTTAGAAACCTTTAAACTGTAAACAAGACCTTTGGCAACGCACTCTCCGTGCGAAACGGAATACCCCGACAAACTTTCTATCGCGTGACCGAAGGTATGCCCCAAATTAAGCAAGGCGCGTAAGCCGTTTTCTTTTTCGTCTTTACCGACTATGTCGCGTTTGATTTTTAAACATTCGTACACGAGTTTATCGCTTATGCCCGATTCTAACAATTGTTTAGAAACGGTCTTTTTTAAAAACGCATACTTAACTATTTCACCGAAACCGCTTTTAATTTCTCGGTCGGGAAGGGTTTTAAAAAACCGTGTGTTTATATACACTGCAGAAGGTTGATAAAAACAACCGACAAGATTTTTACCGCCGTCTAGATTTATTGCCGTTTTACCGCCGACCGAAGAATCTACCGCCGACAGTATGGTAGTGGGAACCTGTATAAAGTTTATTCCGCGCATATAAGTAGAAGCGAC
>CAYYYD010000046.1:1865-4253 GCA_964475885.1 uncultured Christensenella sp. | reverse complement strand
TTTAATGTGTACATTTTTAATCTCTTTTAGAATTTTTTATATCTATTTTAAGTTTGCGTTGGTTACCGTCGGACAAAAGATTTCTAAGTTCTTTTTCGTTGCCGTCGGCAAGTGCCGATTGATATTGTTTAAGGCTGTTTATAAGTTCGGTAAGTTCGGGCAAAAGTTTGTCTTTATTAGAAGTCATTAACCCAGCCCACATATCGGGGTCTAGCCTTGCAACCCTGGTTAAGTCTTTATAACTGCCTGCCGAGTACCCGAAATGTTTTTCTGCCGTTTTGTTTTTTATAAAAGCGTTAGAAACTATATGACAAAGCTGAGAAGTAAACGCTATCATAGAGTCGTGATTTTCGGCGTCGGTAAGCACCACTTCCGAAAAACCTAACGACAAGTAAAACGCCTTTAACCTGTCCATAACGAATATGTCGGTATGTACGGGAACAAGTATCATAGAAGCCTTATCGAAAAGATTTGCCTTAGAATGTTCTATACCCGAAAACTCTCTGCCTGCCATAGGGTGTCCGCCGACGAAATTCAAACGCGGATAGGTTTTTATAAGCCCTTCCATACAAGCGACGACCTGACGTTTTGTTCCGCAAAAATCCGTAACAGTTGCGCCGTCTTTTAGGTGCGGAAGATAAACATCGCATATACTTTGAAAATATTCGGGGCGAGTAGCCACTATTATCAAGTCTAGTTCTTTTGCGTTGTCGGTGGTTAGCGGATAGTCGTATGCACGCATCATTTCGCCTTTTAACATTGCATCGGGATTTACGTCGTACGCATAAACTTTATGCTCGCCCTGTTTAACAAGCGTTCTACCCAGACTTCCGCCCATAAGACCTAAGCCGACTATACCTATGTTCATAAATCTCTTTGCTTATCGACAAGCGGAAGCATAACGTCTATTTTTTCTACTATTTCGGCAAACTGCTCGGGTTTTAACGACTGTGCGCCGTCGCATAATGCGTGTGCAGGGTCGTTGTGGACTTCTATCATAAGCCCGTGCGCGCCTGCGCCGACCGACGCCAACGATAAGGGTTTTACTAATCTGGAAAGCCCCGAAGCGTGCGAAGGGTCTACTATTACGGGTAAATGCGTAAGTTCTTTTAATAGCGGTATTGCAGAAAGGTCTAGCGTGTTTCTGGTGTACGGCTCGAAAGTCCTTATACCGCGTTCGCAAAGAATAATGTCTTTTGCGCCTTCGCTCATAATATATTCGGCACTCATAAGCCATTCTTCTATGGTGTTGGCAAGCCCCCTTTTTAATAGTACTGGCTTGTTCATTTTGCCGACTTCTTTTAGAAGTTCGAAGTTTTGCATATTTCTTGCGCCTATTTGAATTAAGTCTACGTCCCAAAACTGGTCTATGTGGCTTACGCTCATAATTTCGGTAACTATGGGCATACCCGTTTCTTGCTTGGCTTTAAGCAAAAGTTTTAAGCCCGATTCTTTTAACCCCTGAAAAGAGTAAGGCGAAGTTCTGGGTTTATAAGCACCGCCACGCAAAAGCGTTGCGCCGGCTTTTTTTACAGCTTTAGCAATGTCTATAACCTGCCTTTCGGATTCTATCGAACACGGACCTGCGATAATTTGGAAATTGTTTCCGCCGAATTTGTGTCCGCCTATGTCTACTATGGTGTCGTCGGGGTGAAACTTACGGTTAGCGCATTTAAACGGTTCTTGAATACGCTTAACGTTTTCGACGATATCCAAAGACCTTACTAGGTCTATGTCTATTTTACTAGTGTCGCCGACAAGACCGAGTATGGTAGATTGTTTACCGAAACTTAAATCTACTTCTACGCCCTGTTGTTTAACCCATTTGACAAGGTTATCTAGTTGTTTCTGTTCGTAATTTTCTTTGATGATGATAATCATAATACAACTCCTAAAAAAAAATGACCGTACTGCTTTACGGTCATCTTAAAATACTTAAATAAAAAAGCAAACAAAAAATAACCGTATCTAATCAATAAGGTCTAAAAAAGTAATATCTAAAAAAATAATAATTGAAAACTTTTTTCATTTCGTTCACCTATCGCCTATATTTTATACTTTTAGCCGTATAAAGTCAACGATTTTTTACTAACTTTATTTTTTTTATTGAATTTTTACGCAAAACGACAAATAAATATTCAAAAGTTATTTATCCCACTCGTACGCTAATTTTATTCCGTCAAACCAAACGCGTCCGCAAAACTTAAATCCTTCTCTGTCTAGTACGCGTTGCATAACTATGTTTTGCTTGTGCGTATCTACCCGTATTGCGTAAACGCCGTTTGACAAACAAAACTCTTTAATTAAATTCATCGCCTGTTTAGAAAGCCCTTTGCCCCTTGCGTTTTTGCTAAACGCCATTCTGTGAATTACGGCGTAAGGGCGGTC
>CAYYYD010000046.1:0-1765 GCA_964475885.1 uncultured Christensenella sp. | reverse complement strand
TGCCTTTGCTAATTGCATTTATTTTAACTACTTCCTTTATATAAATATTCGATATGTTTTTATTGCGCTAACCGTAGTATTTACGGCTTTTTTACTTGTCGGGTTTTTTTATAATATTGTCTGTATGCTCTGGGCGAAAGAGAATAACGACTTTTAAACTGTTTAGAAAAAGAAGACATATCGTATTCGCCGATTTTTTCCATAATTTCGCCAACGTTTAACTCGGACGATTCGAGATAACGTTTGGCAATTTCCATTTTTCGTGCTTTTATATAGTGTGCAGGAGTATCGCCCGTTTTGTTTTTAAAAAACCGAATCATATGCGATGGGTGTAGATGAAATTCTTTAGACAAGTCTAAAACAGACAACGGTCTGTCGATATTACCGTTAATAAACCGTAAAACGTCGTCGATTTTGGTATCGCTAATACTTTTAACGACAACGTCGTCGCGCAAAGAAAGACGTATATATTCGGCAACTAGTTGCAAGAGAATGGATTTTATGTTTATTTTATCGTCTAGCCTATCGCTATGAGTCAGGTGCTCGTACTGTTTAAACAACTTGTATGCGTTGCTTCCCCGTTCTACTTTAACGAAATACGGCAAGTGCAAAATACCAAACAATTCACTGTTCGGATAAAGGTCAAAATGTACCCAATATTTTTCAAACACCTTGTCGCTATGGTTATAATAACTGTGTTCGGCATAAGAAGGAATAAAAAACCAATCTCCTGCCTTGGCGGTATATTGCTTGTTTTCGATAGTAATAACGCAACTTCCCTTGGTTATAAAATAAAATTTGTTTTGCGCGAAAGAGTGCCTTTCGCACGACCAGTTAAAACCGACCGGTGCAGAAAAAAATCCGCCCAGATTATTCACCGCATTTAAGTTTGAAAAATAAACGTCTTGTAAGTAGCTCATAATATCTACCCTTTACACATATATTATGCTAATTTTTGACAAGTTTTAATTTAAAAAAGAATACCTGAAAGTATAATAACATGATATAATTTTTTTGTCAAAAAATTAAAGGAGATTTAATATATGTCAAAAAGTTTTAAAATGTCAACTTCTTACCCGAAAGAAGTAGAAAAAGCCAAAAAAGAAAACTGGCCTGTTCTTTTGCCGGTCGGTACTATGGAATATCATTCAACAATTTGTCCGTACGGCTGTGACGCATTGGTTAGTCAGGGTGTAGCCGAAAAAATTGCAGAAAAAATAGATTGTATGATTTTACCTACGATATGGTACGGCGTATCGAGTTATGCGGTAGGCGGACCGGAAAAAAACACCATCAATATGGACGTAGACGTTTTTGAAGGATATATATATAACATTTTGAAGTCGCTGTTAAAAAGCGGATTCAGAAACATTAATATTTTGATTTTTCATCAAACCGAAGAAATTTTACCGACGGCGGCCGCCTGCATAAAAGCCGGTAAAAAACTGACGTTTGAGTTTTTAGAAGAAACCAAGGGATACGGTTGGTGGGGAGATAACAAAAATAAAGAGTTTTACGAGAATTTATCTGCTACCGATAACCCGTGGAATTGGATAAGGGTGTTTAACGGTTGCCCGAAACGTTCTGCCTACCCCGGTGACCATGCGGGAAAAGAAGAGTGTTCTATGCTAGAATACCTATACCCCGGTTCTATTAAATTAGAACGTTTAAAAGATACCGACGACTGGTTTGCAGAATCTTCTAAAAACATGTCCGTTGCACGCGGAGAAGAACGTGTAACACATGAAGTTGACGAAATAATAAA
>CAYYYD010000045.1:0-6298 GCA_964475885.1 uncultured Christensenella sp. | reverse complement strand
GGAACGCCGACAGCAATTTTTCTTCGTCTTCGGTACTCGGACTAAAAGTGTGTTCTGTGCTTATGTTTCCGAATTCGTCTTCAAGCCCTAAAAGATAATCGGCTGAACAATTAAAAACTTCGGCGAGTTTTACAATATCTTTTAAGGAAGGTTCTGAACGCCCCTGTTCCCAATTTGAAACAATATACCTAGGAACGCCTAAAATCTTGCTTAAATCTTGTTGAGTTTTGTTTAAAATTTTTCTAAATTCTTTAATCTTTTCGTTTAATTCCATATTTTTTTACCCTTTTTAAAAAAAAGTATAGCAAAAATTACTCAAAAATGTTGACAATGAGCAAAAAATACGATAATATTTTTATTAAAGAGTAGATTTTGCTCATAAACTATCGCCAAACACCCGAACGGGGGATGGGTAATTCCCCCAAAAATTAAAATTTAGGGAGATGAAAAAACTATGACAAATTTAGAAGTTATTAGGCAAGCATAAAGAATATATATAAAATTCGATAATTAAAGTGTTATATTAAAACCCGAAAAGCATACTCTTTTGTTGCGAGACTCCCGACGGGGCGACGGGCAATTCGCCCCTTAAAAAAGTGAAAAGTTAATTAGGTAAAAAAATTATGCTCGTGCAGTAGCGCGAGCATAACGTTTACAAAAAATTTATTTAAATATTATTTAACATCTTTTTCTAAATACCAAGTGTGTCCGCATTCTAAACAGACGGCTTTGGTGTTGGTTTGGTGCAAAAACGGTTGGAACGCCAAAATGGTTTTAACTTTGTTGAGTTTTGAAACAGAAACTACCATAAGCCAACCTGCTAGAATACACAGTATTCCTGGAATAACCATATCGGAAAGCTCTGTTGATTTACAAGCTCTCGACAAAATAAAAGCAAATATAAACAATATACACGAAAGAATTATGCCAAGTACATACCAAGTTTTTATGGTGTCTAAAGCAGGTGCAGGTTCTTTTTTGTCAAGCTCTATGTATTCACTTATTATTTGAATGTGTTCTTTACCACAGTTGGGGCATATCATATTATTTCTCCTTTAATACTTAATGTTTATTCGTTTACAGGTTGTTCTTGGTTTTTAAGTTTTCTTTTTTTAATAAAGTTTTTAAATGTGTCCGAAAACAAAAATCCAATAAACATAATTACGGCAAACACTATAAGGTAGAACAGCACGGGGAAAGAGAAGTAGCCGTTCTCTTTTGCGTTTATATACGGTGTAACGCCGTGCGACCAGACTGCCGAAAATATCATAAACAGGCAGGCGACAATGCTTAGTATAGGCAGAACAAACCTTTTAAACACGCCCAAGTCTTTTTCTTTTTTTATCCACATAATAAACATTGGTATATATAATGCGTAAATAGTTATAATGGGAAGTTCGGACGAATCGAAGTTAAACAACCCGAACCAACCGCCGTCGGTAAGGTTTGCGCCGTAGTAATACAAAAGCCACAGGCTACACAAAAACAACCCCCATACCGAAGAGTTTGTTGCCATATTCGTACAGCCGTCTATCTGACCGAACATTTTGGGCGAAGGACCTTCGTTTCTTACTGCTATGGCGTACATACCGCGTGTGGTTGCAACTATAAGACCGTTAAGCGTTCCTAGACAAGAAACGACTATGCACACGTTAAGAATAAAACCGCCGACGTTACCGAATATAGCGGTAAAAGCGGTCGTCGCGCCTTCTTCCATAAGCGTTTTGTTAGAAACACCGCCTGCGACGCCTATGTAGTACAGTATGTATGCTAAAACAACAATGACCGAACCTATCGTTAAAGCCAAAGGTAAATTGCGTTTGGGATTTTTAAGTTCTGCGTTTATAGAAGTCGCCACAATCCAGCCTTCGTAGGCGAACACGGTAGCGACAATCGCGCCGAACAAACCGGAACCTTTACCGCCGACAACTGGTTCTACAACTGTAGTAAAGTTATTTGTAAGCGTTCCGTTTATAAGCCCGACAATCGTGCCGACCAACGCCATAAGGAAAATAGGAATAAGTTTAATTACCGTTGCGCTTACCTGAAATTTGCCCGCAAGTTTAGGCGATAGGGTATTTAGCGTATAGTTGGCTATAAGGAAAAAACCTGCCAGACACATAACTTCTCCGCCTGCGATATTCCAACCGAACAATGCGCCGAAATATCTTGCCGACAACCAAGCGAGAACGGAACTCATACCCGGGTAATAAACGTTTACCAAAAACCAAGCCATATAATAGGCGAAAGTTTTACCGCAAGTTGCTTCGGCATAGTCTACTACACCGCTGACTTTTTCGTATTTGGTTGCCATTATAGAAAACTGCGTAGAGCAAATCAGCATAAGAAAACCGGTTATAACCCACGCCACAATTCCTAACGGCATATCTCCGCCCGTCGCTTGAAGTACGCTTTGCGCCTTAAAAAATATTCCCGACCCGATTACCGTTCCTACAACCATACATATAGCGGTAACAAGCCCGTACTTTCTAGTAAGTTTTTCCATTTGTTTCTCTCTTTTTTATAAAGTTTACAATATAAATATTATTCTATCATATATCCGTAACGGTGTCAACAGTAAAAAAAACGGCGCGCTACACAAAGGTAACGCACCGTGCGACGTGTAAAATATTTTGTTATAGGTTTACATTAGGAATACCGTCGAACCCTTTTTTAAGTTCTTCGTCGGTGGGAACGTAGTCTGACATTGTTCCGTCGTTATACTTTTGATATGCGACCATATCGAAGTATCCTGTACCCGTTAAGCCGAACACTATTGTTTTTTCTTCGCCCGTTTCTTTGCATTTTAACGCTTCGTCTATGGCAACCTTTATTGCGTGCGAAGATTCCGGCGCAGGCAAAATACCTTCTACTCTGGCAAAGCGGACGGCGGACTTAAATACATCTGTTTGCTTAACCGACCTTGCTTCCATAAGACCTTGGTCGTAAAGTTCGGATAGGGTAGATGTCATACCGTGGTACCTTAGTCCGCCCGAATGACTTGCAGACGGAATATACCCCGAACCCAATGTGTACATTTTAGAAAGCGGACAAACTTTACCCGTATCGCAGAAATCGTAGGCGTACTTACCGCGTGTAAGCGACGGACAAGAAGCAGGTTCTACGGCTATAAAACGGCAATCGTTTTTGCCCTGAATTTTATCTACCATAAACGGTGCGATTAAACCGCCGAGATTAGAACCGCCACCGGCACAACCGATGATTATGTCGGGCGTAATGCCGTATTTGTCTAGCGCGGTTTTTGTTTCTAGCCCGATAACCGACTGATGCAACAAAACTTGGTTTAATACGCTTCCTAAAACGTAGCGGTAACCGTTTGTATTAACGGCTACTTCTACCGCTTCGGATATAGCGCAACCCAACGAACCCGACGTGCCGGGGAAACGTTCTAATATTTTTCTGCCGACGTTAGTCGTTTCCGAAGGGGAAGGGGTAACGTTTGCGCCGTAAGTACGCATTACTTCGCGACGGAAGGGTTTTTGTTCGTACGAGCACTTAACCATAAAAACTTTGCAGTCAAGCCCGAAATACGAGCAAGCCATAGAAAGCGCGGTGCCCCACTGACCTGCGCCCGTTTCGGTGGTAACGCCTTTTAATCCTTGAGTTTTAGCGTAGTACGACTGGGCTATCGCAGAGTTTAGTTTGTGCGAACCGGAAGTGTTGTTTCCTTCGAATTTATAATAAATTTTTGCAGGCGTGCCCAACTCTTTTTCTAGGCAATACGCCCTGATTAGCGGAGCGGGACGATACATTTTGTAAAAGTTACGTACTTCTTCGGGAATGTCTATAAAGGGCGTGGTATCGTCTAGTTCTTGTTTGGCAAGTTCTGTACAGAAAATGCCCGAAAGTTCTTCTACCGTTACGGGTTTAAGCGTTTCGGGGTTAAGAAGCGGTGCGGGTTTTTTGGGCATAAAAGCCCTAAGGTTTAACCATTGTTTGGGAAGTTCGCTTTCTTCTAAATATATTTTATAAGGTATTTCTTTGTTCATAATAAATTCTCCTTTAATACTATATTGTTTAATAACAGAATAAAATTTTACTTTTTATAAACCGAAAAGTCGGTATGTTTTAGGTTAAATATGTTTTGCCATCGAAAAACGTGTTTTTGGTTAGCGACTGTTTTGTTCATATAAACCACCCCTAAAAAATAAAAACCCGAAGCGCAGAAAAACTGCTCTTCGGGACGATAACTATACCGCGGTGCCACCCAAATTGACTTTTTGTAAAAGTCCGCTTTATTTTGCGTACCATCATACGCTCTGTAATTTACGGATACAGTGCCGTCGATTGCTACTTGCGAATACTCGCTTTCGTTCGCCCTTGAAAGTCCATTCGGTTTTGTATTTCTACCGTAATCGCACCGCCTACGGCTCTCTAAAAAGAAACTGACAAAACTTACTACTCTTTCGCATCGGTTTAAATATTTTTCTAAATTATACTACCCGTTAAAACTCTTTGTCAAGTATTTTGTAAAAATAAAAAAATAATTTTAATTTGTCGAAATCTTTAAAAATCATTGCAATTTAAATTTTTTTTTGGTATAATCTACAAGATAAATAAGATACGGAGAACAAAAGATGTTAAAAAGCAGTTTCGGTATTCTATCGTTAAAAAGATGTCCCCGTTTCGTATTATCTCTTTTTTTAAATAGTCGATATAATTAGAAGCCAAATTTTTCGGCTTCTTTTTTTATAAAATTTTTTTTAGGGGGTTCATATATGAACAACGTAAATTTAGTTTATGATGTAAACGAAAAACCACCTTTCGGCAAAAACTTGCTTTTTGCATTGCAACAGTTTTTGGCGATAATCGCGGCAACCATTTTGGTTCCGATACTTTCCGATTCTACGGGCGTATATCTGTCGCAGTCGGCGGCGCTTATCGGCGCAGGCGTAGGCACGATAGTATATTTGTTGTTTACAAAGTTTAAAAGTCCTGTATTTTTGGGTAGTTCGTTCGCATTTATAACACCGCTTTCCACTGCGGTTGCATACGGCTATTTCGGTATTATTTTAGGTTCTGTTTTTGCGGCGCTCGTATATGTGGTAATTGCCGTTATAGTTAAGTTCGTCGGCGCAGATTGGCTTAATAAACTTATGCCACCCGTTATTATAGGGCCGACGGTTGCTCTTATCGGACTTTCTCTTTCGGGTTCGGCTATGAACAATCTTATGAATATTTCCGCTTCTGCCACCAATTATAATCTTCTTTCGATATTGGTAGGTATAATTACTTTCTTAATAGTAGTTATCGCTTCTGTTAAGGGTAGCAAAACAATGAAACTTTTCCCGTTCGTAATAGGTGTATTCGGCGGATATATTTTAGCGTCTGCCATTACTCTTATAGGGTATAACTGCTTTAAGTCGGAAGTTTGCAAACTGATTGATTTTTCTATGTTTGCTCAGGTTGCCGATTTTTCTAATTGGTTGCCAAACATAACCTTTATAGGTGCTTTCAAAGAAGGGACGGCTAAAATAAACGGCTTTGCAGATGTTCTTACATTGTTTGTTGCGTTTGCTCCGGTTGCGTTGGTTGTTTTTGCAGAACACGTTGCAGACCATAAGAATATAGGCTCTATAATCGGTAAAGATTTGCTTAAAGACCCCGGTCTTCACAGAACTTTACTCGGCGACGGTGTAGGTTCGTTTGTCGGCGCTGTCTTCGGCGGTTGCCCCAATACCACTTACGGCGAATCTATCGGTTGCGTTGCCATAACGGGTAACGCTTCCGTTTGGACGATACTTACCACTGCGATTATGTGTATCGTAATAGCGTTCTTCTATCCGGTTATGGTTTTTGTAGAAACTATTCCTACTTGTATAGTCGGCGGTATATGTATTGCCCTTTATGGCTTTATCGCAGTTTCCGGTTTAAGAATGTTTAAGCACGTTGACCTAGACAACAGCAAAAACTTATTTATCGTTGCCGCTATTTTCGTAACAGGACTTGGCGGAATGTATTTACAAATAGGTAAAGTTCAAATTTCAAGTATCGCTTGTGCGCTTATTCTCGGAATAATCGTAAATCTTATTTTGAAACCTGCAAAGGCAGAAGTTAAAAAAGAAGTTAAATACGACCAACAAACAGAAGAAACGATGTTTGGAACTCAGGTTGTCAGCGACAACAAAGCAGAAGAAGTCGCTGTAAGCGATTCTGACGAAAAGTAATCGAATATTTCTGACCTTAAAGGAGACAATAATGAAAGAATACAGTAACGTACATATTTTAGACCACCCGTTGATAAGGCATAAGCTTGCCATTATCCGCGATAAAAACA
>CAYYYD010000044.1:0-6496 GCA_964475885.1 uncultured Christensenella sp. | reverse complement strand
GTTTCTTGATAATACCACTTAAACGTAGTGGGCGTCATTTGTCTTACGGCGGTATAGGTGCCGTTGTCTATAAGTTCTTGTCTAAACGCCGTTGCCGTTTGATAAGCAGTTTCTAACGCCGTTTTCTGTGCGTCCGAACCGTCGTAATCTTTAACCTTGCTTAAACCGTTATACAAATTAGAAAGTTTAATAGCGCTTTCTACGTTTGCAAACTTGGTTTTATTGTCTTCGGAAACAAACTCTAACGCTTCTTCGCTTAACTTTTTATAAGCCGAAATAGCAAGGTCCGCATCGCCGAAAGATATACCTTCGTCGGTTATTTCGTAATCGAGTTCGGTAGAAGTGGTTGCTGAGTCGAGCAACGCTACGACATATTTTGCCGAATCTTCTGCGGTAATCTTACCTAATAAAGTGTTGCCGGAAAGCGAATATCCGTCTACCGCGTCGTCGTCTTCGACTGCGGTATTAGAAACGTTTACGTACTTAATATAATAGTTTCCTAAACTAGAACTGTCGCAGTATAACATAAACTTGTCGTTGCCGATAGTTAAAATTTCCGGCGCATACCAAGTAGCGGTTGCGGAATCTTCGGAAACTCTTTCTGCGTTGGCAGAACCGTCGCACATTTTAATACGATATAAATTATTGTCGGAATTGTAGTAGTAAACGAAGTCGCCGTCGATAGTGGCGATAGACGAAATAGAGTCTACCTTTGCAACCGTTTCTCTTACTTTAATTTCGGAACCGACAAGCGTGGTTTTATATATGGTAAGCGCGTCGGAATCGTACTTATATATTTCGGTAAGCGATACGATATAGGTAGAAGTAGCCAAACTGGTGCTGTCGTTTATAAGTTGCCTTTTCGTAGTGTCGGCAATTTCCGACGACAAAGTTCCGTAAACCTTAGCGTTACCGTTTACGTCTGTCTGCGTATAGAAAACATACCTACCGTCTGCATAAGTAAGCGTATAGGTGTAAGCGTACTCTTTACCGTTTAATACTTCTACGGGCTTTTCGTCGCCGACAGAATATTTATAAACGACGTTATACTGAGCGGTTGTTCTGGAATAACCGTCTTTTTCGGCTTTTTCGCTGTAATACTTTTCTGCATAAACGGTTTCGGTAAACACGACAGCAACCCCGTCGGACGTGTCTTCTACAAACTTGTACTCTGCCAAAGAAGTGTCGGCAGTGTCGTCGGTTTTAGAAAGGACGGTGGTTTTTGCGCCCGAAACGTCGTAAACCTTAACGGCTTTTGCCGTCTGGTCGTAATATACTATATAAACGTTACCGTCTTTTTCTAAAATTCTGTATTCGGTAGAAAGCGAACCTACAGTAAACAGAATTTTGGTTTCCGTTCCGTCTAGTTTAGACTTTGCAAATGCCATTTCGGAATTTGCGACCTTACCCGAAGAATCTTTGTCTAAACTCGGAGTGCCGTAGTAAACGTAGTCGCCCGATAAATACAAGCCTGCATTGTAGTCGGAAGCAACAAACAATTTAGGAACTACTATTTCGGCTTTTTCCGTTTTGCCCTGCACGAAATCGGTTTTGGTTATTGCCATTAAAGAACCTTTTACGGGCGCGCCGAAAGTATTGTCTTCGGTATTAGAACCCTGACCGTTTATAAAATAAACGTAGTTTTCGGTTTCGGCAACGAATCCGTTATTAGACTTTACCGCACCCCATTTGTTAAGCGTCGTTCCGCCCCAATCGGATTTACCACAACCGACGAAAGCGGTGGATAAACACACGACTGCAAGCAAAAAAGTGATGACTTTTATAAACTTTTTCATAATTTCTCCGTAAGCATTTCCGATTAGTTTATGGAATATACTGAATATAGATAGTTATACAGTTATACATTATATACCAAAATATATATTTTTGCAATAATTTTTTTATTTTTTTCGCTGTTTTTTATGGCGAGTTGGAGATAATTATGGATAAATTCGGAATTTTTAATCTGTTAAGTTCTTTTTTAGACAAAAATCAACACCCCGAAAATGCGGTGCAACCCGAAAACCCTTTGCACCGAACGGAAACTTCTACGCCTAAACCCATACCCGTAATTCCGTTGCAGTCGAATATGCTAAACACCATGAACTCTCACGACCTGTTTGTTAAACGAGTAAAAGAAAAAAACGCAATAAACAGAAAAACGGACGGCGGTAACAAACCGTCGCCCGTATAATGATTGTAAAATTGCGATAATTCCGCCAAAACAAACCGTTAGCCGTTTTGCGGTTTTTAGCCGTATTAAAGGTATTTTTCGATAATCGACTTAGATAGCAACGACGCCGAATCTTTGTCGCAGTATATAGTCGTGTCGGCGTGTCTTTTTAAAAGCGTTGCGGGAACTTCGTTCGTAACATCGTTTGTAAGAGTGTTGTATACGGCTTCTGCTTTAACCTTGTACGGAACGACACAGATTATGCTTTTGCATTTCATTATTTGAGAACAGGTCATAGAAATAGCCTGCTTATAAGTTTCGTCTACCGTCTTAAACCACCCTTCGCCTATTTGCTGTTGCAAACATCTCGGCGCAAGCGTAACTACTTTGTACGCACGCGTATCTTCGAAGTCGGCAGGCGGGTCGTTAAACGCTATGTGCGCGTTTTCACCTATGCCTATCATACCCAAATCTATTTCGTTTTCGTTTATAAGCGCGGTAAGTTTTTCTATGGTTTTAGCAGGTTCGTCTAGTCCGCAAATTAAATGGACTTTGCCGAGCGGAACTTTTTTTACAAATCTTTCCGTTAAATACTTGTTAAAACTTGCAGGGTGTTCGGGCGAAATGCCAACGTATTCGTCGAGATGAAACATTTCTACCTTGTCCCAAGCGATGTCTTGCTTTACGAATTCTTCGAAGAAGGCAAACTGCGACGCCCCCGTAGAAAGTAAAAGTCTTGCATAGCCTTTTGTTTTAATTGCTTGGTTTAATATTTCCCCCGCCTTTTTTGCGGAAAGTTTTGCCATTGTTTCGGTTGTTTCGGATACTATAAGTTTCATTATTAACTCCTTTCGTATAATTATTTTTTTGTTTAATCGGTTTATTTAAAACCTAAATATATTATCTTAATTTATCTAAGTAAGGTTTTAGTTCTACGACTTTGCCGGTTTCTATACTTTCGTTAGCCCCTATGCCTATCATTGCCGAAACCATTCCGGCAAAACTGTCGGCTTTCTGACCGTACGGGTCGTCTTTTACATCGCCGAAAATCATTGCCATAAGTTTATCGTCTCCGCCGGCGTGATTGCCCGTAGCCTTGTCGAAAACTATTTTTTCCGTTTTATAATCTTTGTCTAAAACGGTTATTTCGTACTTTTCGGTACCACCGTAACCGATTGCCCAGTCTTGTGCGATTATAACGCCGTTCTCCCCCGTAATAACCATTCTGTACCCTTCGTGTTCGGAAAAGAGATTAAGCGAATACGTAAGCAACGTTCCTTTATTGTACTCGACCGAAACCGACATATTATCGTATATATCGCTGTCCCCTTTAAAGCAACAACGGTCGCGGATATACCCGTCTTCTTTTTCGGCGTCGAAATACATAAACTTATCTATCGTATCGCTCTGCGACATCGCCGATTCGCAGTCGGCTTTTTTTGTACAATTACTGCACCTGTCCGCAAAGCATTTGCTTTCGTCGGCGTAATATATTTTGTTTGCCAGCGCAACGACTTTTTTCGGTTCGTCAGAGAGCAACCAGTTTACTATATCGAAATGGTGCGTGCTTTTATGCAATAACATTCCGCGAGAATTTTCCATAAGCCTGTGCCAACGCTTAAAATAATCTCCGCCGTGCCACCTGGTAAGGCAATACTCGTAATTTATGGCAAGCGGTTTACCTATTCTGCCCTGCGACAACAGTCTTTTCAGTTCGTAAAAATAAGGCATAAATCTGCAATTAAAGGTAACGGTAACCTTTTTACCGCTTTTCCTTTCTGCTTCCCTTATTTCAAGACAACGCTCGAAAGTGTTGGTAAGCGGTTTTTCGGAAATAACGTCGTACCCCTTGTTAAGCGCCCTGACTACGTACTCGTGATGAAAACTGTCTACCGTGGTAACGATTACGGCGTCAGGGGTTTCTTTGTCAAGCATCTCTTCGAAATCGTCGTAAATCGTACAACAGTCGCCTATCTTATCTCTAAAAACGCGACATCTGGTTTTGTTTACGTCGTATACGCCGGTTATTTTTGCCGTTTCCAAATACCTTTCTGTCAAACTGGAAACAAACGTCGTATAACACCTGGCGCTTGCGCCTACTATTACATACTTCTTCATAATCTGTTTACTCCTTTACAATTTCTCCGTTATAAAAAACTTTTAATATGTTAAAGTTTTCGTCCGTTAAAACCAAGTCCGCCCTTTTACCTACCTGTATAACTCCGCGGTCGTTAAGCCCCATAATTTTTGCGGGCACGCCCGACAAAGATTTACTTGCGTCGACCACGCTTATCCCTGCGCTTATAACGGTTTTTAAAAGCCTGTCGGTCGTAGCCACGCTACCTGCAAAACTTTGCCTGTCTAACGTTTTTGCCACACCGTCTTCTACTATAACGGGCAATCCGTCGGACTTTCTTCCGAGAACAGACCTTTCGCCGTCGGGCAAACCGCTTGCGCGCATAGAGTCGGTTATTAAACAAACCTTGTCTGCGCCCTTGCACTTGTATATCAACTTTAATAATCCGTAGGGTAAATGCTTTCCGTCGGCAATTACTTCTACAAACACTCTGTCGTCGTACAACGCGCCTTCTACCGCACCGGCTATTCTGTAAGCGTTCTTTCTGGTAACGCCCGTCATACCCGAATATAAATGCGTAACGACCGAATATCCATTATCGATAGCTTTTATAACTGTGTCGAAGTCTGCCGAAGTATGAGCGATAGACGTAACCAAACCCGATTCTTTACAAGCCCTACCTACTTCTATACCGTTTTGCAGTTCGGGTGCAAGGCTTATACGCTTTATAAACGGATACTTTTTTAAAAGAGCGTTTAACTTTTCTACACTAGGCACGTCCATTTTGCTAACCGACTGCGCTCCGCACTGTTCGGGCGAAAGCCAAGGTCCTTCTAAATGAACGCCGTAAAGCGTTTTGCCTTTTCCTTTATTATATATATCGCGCAAAACATCTAACGCGTTTTCTATACTAGCCCAATCGTCGGTCATTGTCGTGGGAACGAGAGTGGTCGTTCCGTGCGACAAATGAAACTGCGATATTTTTTCTACCGCAGACGGCTCTGCGTCCATAAAATCGTACCCGTTACCGCCGTGGCAATGTACGTCTATAAAACCGGCAAACAAATATCCGCCGTTACCGTCTACGGTAATCGCGTCGTCGACACCGCCCTTTCCGATAAAAACGATTTTTCCGTTTTCGAATACCACCGTCGCTCCGTCTAAAACATCGCTTGGCAATACTACTTTTGCATTTATAATCTGAATTTTCATTATGCTGAAATTATAACAAACCATATTTAACTTTTCAATATAATTTTACCCTTATTATGCTAAAATTACATATATCTCACCATTATTTAATTGACAGGCATTACGCAAGATGATACAATGCTTAACGATAAGGAAATTTTTAAAAATGAATTTTATAGAAATCGAGTACAGAAAACAGAATAAATCGTTTAATATGTCGCGTATGCAATTTCACGACTATTTCGAATTGTACTTTTTATTGTCGGGCAATCGCGAAGTTTTTGTAAACAATAAACTGTTCGAATTAACGTCAGACACGATGTGTATTATTCCGCCCTTTTCTATGCACAAAACCGAAGGCTCTGCATACGAAAGAATTAACTTGTACGTAAGCAAAAACCTGCTTACCGAAAACGAGTATAACTTTCTTTTAAACGCCTGCGAATATAACGCTTTTCGGTTTACACCCGAACAATACAAATTTTTAACCGTTCTTTTAAAAGAAGTGGTGGCGTTGGAAATAACCGACTTTGCCAAGCGTTCGGAATTTTTGTTGTCTTTTACAAAAACCATAATAGCCTTTTTGCAAACCCAAGCGCTAACGCCCCTTTCACCGTCTAGCGCAACAACGTTAAATAAAAGCCAAGACACCGTTATTTTGCAAGTGGTTGCGTATATCAATAAAGAATATTCCCAAAACGTTACTCTCGATACGTTACAAAAAAAATTTTATATATCTAAAAATACTTTATGCAGACGGTTTATAAAACAACTGAATTGTTCGCCTATGCAATACCTTATGTACGCCAGACTTAACGTGGCAAAAATGTATCTTTCGACTACGAACAAAAGCATAGGCGAAATTGCCGAACTGTGCGGTTTTTCGTCGGCAAATTATTTCGGACTGATTTTTAAAAAGCAAATCGGAATTTCCCCTTCGAATTACAGAAAAAAACAATAAGACAAATTAAACAATATTTGTTACGGTGTTAAGTTTGCCTTTACCCATATTCGATGTTATAAAAAGAACGACAATAAAATTTATCGCCGTTCTT
>CAYYYD010000043.1:0-6622 GCA_964475885.1 uncultured Christensenella sp. | reverse complement strand
GGGGCGTGTATTTTTATTTTTTTATAAAAGGTTGGTGGTGGGGTGGCGGTTTGGTGGTCGGGTTTTTTGTGTTATAAAACAGGTTTTTGCTATGAATTGTAGTTTTTTAGACGAAAAAGTCATAAAATTTTAAAAAGTATATTGACAACATATATTTTTTTGTGATATAAATTATAAGAATAAAAATGAATACTAAAAGTATTTAAAAGGAGTTATTTTATGACGGAGAAAAAAACGACTTCGCCGATTTTAAAATTCGTGGCGAAAATCTTTAAGTCGAAAACGGCTAGAGCCATAACCGTTTTCATTATTTTAGCGTTGTCGACGCTAGGCATGTTTATGCTTGACGAGTTTAACGGTGTTCGTTCGTCGCATCTACAATTTCTAGAAAGCAACATCGTATTGTCGTTTATAGAATTGTTCGGTATAAGCAGAATAAACATACTACAGGGTTCTTGGATTTTGTATGCGTTGATTGTCGGTTTAATACTTTTACTGCTTATAGGTAACGCCGTTAAGCACTCGATTTTAAAACGTACCGACAATACCAAAAAGGTAAACATTATATACTATTCGGTACTTGTAGTCATTTACGCGGGAATTATTGTTCTTGCATACCTGCTCGGTGCATTCGAAAGAATGGGCGACAGCGTAGGTTTGTTTTTGAATTTGATTTACACCTTGCTGATTTGTCTGTTGTTTATCGTAATAGTTTTTATTTTAGCGATTTGCATTTATTACATAGTCAAATTCTTGGTTTACTGCTGTGTCGTCGTTTGTACGCATCTTTCTAAGTTCGGCAAAGAAGTACATAAAGAGCAAAAGCGTTCTTTGGTAGAAAACGGCGAAGCTTCTCAAGAAGATTACGACATTACTTCGGCAGAAAGGGTTTTCCCCGCGCTTGTTAAAATAGACCAATCGGAACGCGCGCCTGCTACCGTGAATACCGAAATCAATTTAGAAGAAATGGCTTTGCAGTTCCAAGCGTTTGCAAGCACGCATCATAAAATATATTACGGATTGCCCCTAATCAGGTCTTTCTTTGCAGGTTTGGGAACGTCGCGTCTAATTATATTAGAAGGTTTAAGCGGTACCGGTAAGTCTATGCTTCCCAGAATGTTTGCCGAATTTACCAACTCGAAAGCGTTCTTTGCTCCCGTTCAGGCAACTTGGAGAGATAAGTCCGACGTGCTAGGTTTTTACAGCGAATTTGCAAAAACCTTTAAGACGACACAGTTCTTAGAAAACTTGTATTCCGCTTCTTATTCGGATAAATCTAACCTTATGGTTTTAGACGAAATGAACCTTTCGCGTATAGAATACTACTTTGCAGACTTTTTGTCGGTTATGGAATATCCGCCGGAAGACTGGAAAATCAGGGTACACGAAATTCAGACGGGGCAGACTTTACCTGCTAAACTCGACGACGGTTTTGTAACCGTACCCACAAACACTTGGTTTATAGGTACCGCCAATACCGACGACTCTACCTTTACCATTACCGATAAGGTTTACGACCGTGCGGTAGTAATCGACTTCGAAGAAAAGGCAATGCCTATTATAACAAACTACAAGTCCGACGCTATCAATATTTCTGCCGAAAGACTTTGCGAACTTTTCGAACAGGCTCAGAACGATAAAGAAAAATGCTTGTCCGCTCAGGAACTCGAAAAGTTTATGAAACTTTGCGACTTTATGAAACAGGCGTTCGAAGTTCGTTTCGGTAACAGAATTATGGTTCAAATCGAATCGTTCGTTCCCGTATACGTTGCGCTCGGCGGTACTAAGGAAGAAGCGTTAGACTTTATGTTCGCTCGTAAAATTTTGCGTAAAGTAGACGGTATGTACGAAGATTTCGTTAAAGACGAACTTACGAATCTTACCAGACTAATCAATACCGTATACGGCAAAAACGTATTTAAAGAAACCGAAAGGCTTATTGCAAAATATATTAAAAGGTTGGTTTAATTGACTATGAAAAATGACAGCCTTAGCATCTTAAAAACATTTACGCGTAAGCTTGCTAACTGCCGTTACAGGGTTGCACCTAAGACCTTAATCGAAGAACTTAAAAAAGGAGGCTTCGGTTATACGGTCGAAGACGGCGTAGAAGAAGTTGTAAACAACGACTACGTTTTGGCATCGGATTTCGTAACGCTTTTAGACAGTATTCGCGCAATATTCAGAGAACCGCGTTTATTTATTAAAAAAGAAAACTTGGTAATGCGCGCAGAAGCAATGTCAAAGTACGACACCACGACCTTAAAGGCGACGTACAGAGACGAAAAGTTGTGGCGTGTTAAAGACGGTCAGCCCACCCCCGAATTCGTTCATTCTTTCGTGTACGAAGACGACATGGCTATTTACGAAAACAGATTCGTTTGTTTCGTAATAGACGAAGTTTTAGAAGCGGTTTCTAAAAAAATAAACGAACTTGCTTTATCGGTAGAAACCGTTAACAGAAAAATGGGCGGAGAAGGCGAAAGCCTGTTTACCACCAACGAATACGTTGATTTTATGGGCGACGAACTACCCGTTTTAATTACCGACGATAATGCTACGGTAGGCGTGTTGCGTTCGCTTATTAAAACCAAAAAGTGGTTGTACTCGCTTAAAAACAACGCCTTATACAAGGCTTGCAAAAAAGAAGGCGCGTTTAATCCGTTGGGGTTAAAGCCCACAAACCTTTTGTTAAAAGACCAGAACTACCGTTATTGCTATAATTTCTACTTAAATTATCTCAATAAAGACCCTTCGTTCCAGACGGAAGAGAATATGTATCTGGGTTACGTTACGGTAAATTTGTTGGGCGCGTTAGACAGTTTGGGTTTTGTTTTAACCGAAGACAACGAAAAAATCGGAATTACCAATTCCGCCGTTATAAGGTTTAACAAAATCGAAATGCAGAAAGGTCCGTTTACCGTTACGCTTAATCAGGAAGAAGAATACGGCATTATGTTGACGGTAAAAACCGTAGACGGAAACGAAGGAAAATATCTGTTTAAGTCGGTATGTTCGGTCGGCGCAGACAAAATAGAAGGTTTTAGTTTATCAGATTACGTTAAGAATCTAGAAGTAAAAGAAGATATTATAAAGACCTTTATCGTCAACGATATAGAAGAAATTCCCGAATTCGACGCCGTTTACGTAGAACCTACGTTGTCTAGTTCGGTAGACATTTTCGTTAAAGCGGTAAAATCTTGTTTCTTACTCGGCGTCGGTTCTTCGTTTATGCACGCAAGATACTGTCCGGTATGCGGTTCTAACCTTGTTGTTAAAGACGGCGACGATTACAGATGTCCCGATTGCGACTCGATTTATCACATTTTCGAATATCAAGAAAACGACTACTTATGGTTTAAGCAATTGCCTAAGTCGTATATGTACGTTAGCTCCGGCGAAATTCGTCCCGAAGTCGACGAAACGGCGCTTACGTCTTTGGACCCCGAACCTATTATCAGAAGGTCGTTTATGCAAAAACTTGCGTCTTCGGACGAACACGTTCAGGGTTACTATAATCAACTTAAACATACGCTTCTTGGCTACAAGAAAGTTAAATCTAAGGTTAGCCGTAGTTACGACAGATTTAATCTCGGCAGAAATTCCGTAGCTAAAATCGGTTTAAGGGGTAAAACGTTGGTATTGTATCTTGCATTAAATGTAGAAGACTACTTAAATACCAAATACCGCCCCAAGGATATGTCGGAAAAGAAGAAATATGCCGACACGCCTATGATGGTAAAGGTTAAGTCCGACCGCGGGTTAAAGTACGCGCTAGAACTTATAGATGTTATGTTAGACGGCGTTGCTAAAAATCCGCCTACCGAAATGGTCGATTACGTAGAACCGGAAATTCCGGCAGAAATGTTAGAAGGCGCTTATATCAAAAAGAGCTTTACCGGTAAACTTTGCCAGACAGACGCCGAAACGCAAGACTATTACAGTCGTGTTAAAAACGTTCTGCTCTCTTACAAAAAGGTTAATTCGCGCGTAAGTTTCGCTTATGACAGTTTTAATTTGGGCAGGAGAGTTTTGGCAAAATTCGGCGTAAGGGGCAAGACTTTGGTTTTGTATCTTGCGCTTAATCCGGAAGTATACAAAAACACCAAATACTATCCTAAAAATGTTTCGGGCAAAAAGAAATATGCCGATACGCCTATGATGGTAAAGGTTAAATCTGACCGCGGAGTTAAGTATGCGATAGAGTTGGTAGAAAAACTTTTAGAAGGTGCTAAAAAGAAACCCGTGTTCGAAGAAGTCAGATACTTCGAACCGTATAAAAACGACGCACAGTTACTTAATAAAGGGCTTGCAAAAATCGTTAAAACGACTTCTATGTTTAACTAAACTAATTAAACAACAAAAAATACCGAGCGAAAGTTCGGTATTTTTTTTGTAAACGCTTGCATTAAGTTTGCAAAAAAACCGCTTCGATGATATAATACGGTCGTCGTATGTAGCGGTACGGTAATCGTTATGGCAACGACATAAAATACATTTTGTAAAATTAGGCGTTAAAAAAACTATTAAAAAGGGACTAGGCTTTACCGATGAAAAACTTAAAAGGTAGTTTAATATTGCTTTTAGTGGCGTTTATATGGGGTATGTCTTTCGTGGCGCAGTCTAAGGCATCGGGCATAGTACAGCCGTTTACCTATAACGGTATACGCCTTATTATAGGCGCATTGTTTTTAACCGTGTTTTTGCTTTTAAGAAAAGCCGTAAAAAAAGCCCCTATATTAGAAAGAACGGACGAAGCGGGGCAAAAGATAACCAAAAAGCAAACGCTTATATCCGGTTCGATATGCGGTGTGGTATTGTTTTTGGCAACCAATTTGCAACAACTGGGCATAGAAGCCTACCCCCAAGGCGTTGCTGTTTCGGGCAGGTCTGCGTTTTTAACGGCAACGTACGTCGTTATGGTTGCGATAATAAGTTGTGTAGCAAGCAAAAAAGTTCAACCTTTTATGCTTATTGCGGTTACCGTATGTATGTGCGGAATGTACGCGCTGTGTTTCGGTAACGGAATAAACGGCGTATACTTTGCCGACCTTTTGTGTTTTTTGTGCGCCGTATGTTTTACCTTTCATATAATAGTAATAGACAGGTTTTACAGGGTAGACAGCATTGCGCTTTCTTGCGTGCAGTTTTACGTGTCGGGCGTACTTTCGCTTATATGTATGCTTATATTCGAAACCCCCGATATATCTGCTATTCTGTCTATGTATATACCTATATTATATAGCGGAATAGGTTCTAGCGGAATAGCGTACACCTTGCAGATAGTCGGTCAAAAATACACCAAACCGGCAACCGCTTCTATCGTTATGAGTTTAGAATCGGTGTTCGCCGGCATAGGCGGTTGGATTATTCTGTCGGAAAAGTTAAGTTCGATAGAAATACTAGGTTGCGCGCTTGTGTTCGTTGCGGTAATACTTGCCCAAGTTCCGCAAATGCTGAATAAAGAATAATACTTTAAAATTGCATAAAATACAATTTATAGGTGTAAAACCCACCCGATACGGGCGGGTTTTTGCAATTTTTTAATAAAAATGAATAAAATATCAAAAACACAATATGTAGTGGTTGTGCAGAAAAATTTTTACAAAATATTGGATAAAAGTGTTGACAAGCACGTTCGCGTGTGGTATATTGTTAAGGCTTACAAAAATTTATAAAAAGGAAAGGAGAGAGATTATGTTTCAAGTAAAGAAGAGAGACGGTACGCTGGTCGAATTCGATATGTCTAAAATTTCGGTGGCGTTATCTAAGGCGTTTAACGCAAAGCAAATTAACTACACGGCAGATATTTTAAATATGCTTACCCTAAGGGTTGCGGCGGATTTCGCAAAGAAAATCGTCGATAACGTCGTAACGGTAGAAGACATTCAAGACAGTGCCGAAGTAGTGCTTATTCAAGCAGGGTACGTAGACGTTGCAAAAAGTTATATTCTTTACCGTAAACAGCGCGAAAAGGTAAGGAACATCAATAACACCTTGGTAGACTACAAAAAGGTAGTAGACGACTACTTAAAGGTTGCCGACTGGCGCGTTAAAGAAAATTCTACCGTAACTTACTCTGTCGGCGGACTTATTTTATCTAACTCGGGCGCGGTAACGGCAAACTATTGGTTGTCGGAAGTGTATGACGAAGAAATCGCCGAAGCGCACAGAAACGCAGACATTCATATTCACGACCTTTCTATGCTTACGGGCTACTGCGCAGGTTGGTCGCTTCGTCAACTTATAAAAGAAGGTTTGGGCGGTGTACCCGGCAAAATCACGTCGTCCCCCGCAGGGCACCTTTCTACGTTATGCAACCAAATGGTAAACTTTTTGGGTATAATGCAAAACGAATGGGCAGGTGCGCAGGCGTTCTCTTCTTTCGACACCTATCTTGCACCGTTCGTAAAAGCCGACAATCTTACTTATAAAGAAGTAAAGCAGTGCATACAGTCGTTTATATACGGCGTAAACACCCCGTCGAGATGGGGTACTCAGTCTCCGTTTACAAACATTACCTTAGACTGGGTTGTTCCTAACGACCTTGCAGAACTTCCTGCAATCGTCGGCGGAAAGGAAATGGACTTTAAGTATAAAGACTGCGTACAAGAAATGGCAA
>CAYYYD010000042.1:0-7952 GCA_964475885.1 uncultured Christensenella sp. | reverse complement strand
TTTAATGTTTTTTTAAGGTTTTCATGTTAAACTATAATAGTAAAAATATGCTTAAAAGTCTTTCGGTGTCTAATAATTTACGCTATAATATTAGAGCGGTATCGTAAAAAATAATGTAAGCAAAAGCAAAAACATTCAAAGGCGTTTTATGTCAGTCAAGAAAAACAAAAAAAGGTGGACGAAGTTTCGGCACAGGGTTATAAGAGCAATGGCTTTGCCCGTTCTTTACCCCGTAATGAAAATTAAGTATCACGTAAGTTTCGAAAAATTTAAAGAGCAGGGCAAAAGGCAATATATAATTTTAGTCAATCATCAAACTGCGTTCGACCAGTTTTTTATTAGCGCAATGTTTAACAGACCGGTGTACTACGTTGCCAGCGAAGACCTGTTTTCTAACGGATTTGTGTCTTCGTTGATAAGGTATTTGGTTGCGCCTATTCCTATAAAAAAGCAAACGACCGACGTTTCTGCCGTAATGAATTGTTTAAGGGTTGCCAAAGAAGGCGGAACGATAGCCATATGTCCCGAAGGCAACCGTACGTACAGTGGAAAAACGGAATATATAAACCCCGCCATATCTTCGCTGGTAAAAAAACTCAAACTGCCGATAGCGTTTGTAAAAATAGAAGGGGGATACGGTGTTCAGCCCAGATGGAGCGACGTTACCAGAAAAGGCAAAATGCGCGTACGCGTATCTAGAATACTAGAACCCGAAGAATACCAAGATGTCAGTAAAGAAGATTTATACCAAATTATAAAACAAGAACTGTACGTAAGCGAAGCAAATTCCGAAAAAGAATTTTTTCATAAAAAAAGCGCCGAGTATTTAGAAAGGGCTATGTACGTTTGTCCTTACTGCGGTTTGTCGGAGTTCGAAAGTAAAAACGATACAATCAAATGTAAAAAGTGTAACCGAACGATACGGTATTTGCCTAACAAACAATTTAAAGGCGACGGCTTCGATTTTCCTTTTACTTTCGTAAACGATTGGTACGAATATCAAAACGAATACGTGTGCGCTTTAAGTACGGACGCGTTTAAGGTTAAACCTGCATATGTCGACAACGTTAAACTTTCGGAAGTAATAGTGTATAAGAAAAAGCGCTTGCTAGACAAAAACGCCGTATGTAAACTGTATTCCGATAAAATAGTAATAAGCAAAAAACGTTCGGGCGAAAATGTTTTCGATTTTAACGAAGTTACAGCGGTTACCGTGCTAGGAAGAAACAAATTAAACGTTTATTATAAAGACAGAATATTTCAGTTAAAGGGCAGTAAAAGGTTTAATGCGTTAAAATACGTAAATTTCTTTTACCGCTACAAAAACGATATAAAGGGAGAGTGCGATGGAAAATTTTTGGGGCTTTGACGTATGGGGCGGTTTTTTTATAATAGCAATACTTTTGGGAAGTTTGCTTGTCGCAAACGCATTAAAGAAAGGAATTCCTTTTTTAAGAAATTCTTTAATACCCACGTCCGTTTTGGGCGGATTGATTTTGCTGGTAATTGCCGAAGTGTTTAGGCTGGTTACGGGTAGGCCGTTTTTTGACGAAGAATTCTTTGGCGGAAACGGTTACAGCGCGTTAGAAATTATAACCTATCACACGTTGGCACTCGGATTTATTGCTTCTTCGTTTAAGACGTCAGATAAAAAACTTAGCAAAAAAAGAGTAAACGAAGTTTTCGATACGGGCGTTACCACCGTTTCTACATACCTTATTCAGGCGGTGTTCGGTTTAGGAATAACGCTTATTGCGTCTTTAATAATAACGGGGTTCTTTCCCGCCGCAGGCGTGTTGTTGCCGTTTGGGTACGGGCAAGGAACGGGGCAAGCACTAAACTACGGCACCATATACGAAACGGAATACGGGTTTGTAGGCGGAAAGAGTTTCGGGCTTACCATTGCGGCGCTAGGTTTTTTAAGCGCCAGCATCGGCGGAGTAATACATTTAAATATTCTAAAGAAACGCGGTAAAATAAAAGTGCCCGAAAAGTCGCAGGGTTCGTTTATAGAAAAAGGTATAGAGACCGACAACGAAATTCCCATGCAGGGCAGTGTAGATAAAATTACCATACAGGTTGCGTTGGTAACGCTTGCGTACGTTTTATCGTACGGCGTTATGTATCTTTTGGGTTTGGCGCTTCCGGGAATGAAATCTACCATTTTCGGGTTTAACTTTTTAATAGGCGTGCTAATGGCAATGGTTATAAAGTCTTTGCTTAAATTGTTAAAAAAGAAGAATGTAGTAAAAAAGCAGTACGTAAACAATTTTCTTATGACCAGAATAGGAAACTTCTTTTACGATATAATGGTTGTTTCGGGTATATCGGCAATAAGGCTAGACCTGTTAGAAAACTATTGGGGCGTAATTATTATTTTAGGCGTAGTCGGGCTTGTTATTACGTATGTTTATAACCGAATAGTCGCTAAAACATTGTTTAAAGATTACCCCGAAGAACAGTTTTTGGCGATGTACGGTATGCTTACGGGTACGGCAAGCACGGGAATTATTTTGCTAAGAGAAATAGACCCCGAGTTTAACACGCCTGCTTCCGACAACCTTGTATACCAAAACTTTCCCGCGATAGTTTTCGGGTTTCCCATAATGCTTTTGGCAACGTTGGCACCGCAAAAACCCCTTCTTACTTTTATAATTTTGGTATTGTTCTTTGCGGTTATGAACGTTATTTTGTTTAGAAACAAAATATTTAAAAGAAAAACAAAACTCGAAGAACCCATTACCCCAAAATCCGAATAGTATAGTATAAAACCCCGAAAAAAGTTCGTTCGGGGTTTTAACGCCTTTATAAAAAGGAATAATAACGCCGTATGGAAAAGAACGAAAAAATCAAACTTATAAAAAAACTGATATGTTCGGGGCTTGTTATAGTCGCTATACTTTTTGTTATATATTTAATAATGTATCTTTTAGGTTTAACCGACCTTTCTCGCGAACAAATTCAACAATACGTGCAAGACGCAGGGGTATGGGCGCCGTTGATTTTTATAGGAATATCTTTTTTACAGGTTACGTTCGTACCTATTCCCGGCGCAATAACCATACTTGCAGGCAGTTACGTGTTCGGTGCGTGGCAATCTTTTTTGTATTCTTACGTAGGTATGCTTTTAGGTTCTTTCTTCGCGTTCTTTTTAGGAAGGGTTATCGGCAGACCGTTTGTAAATTGGATTGCAGGCGGAAAAGAAACGGCGGATAAATGGATAAAAAAACTTCGCGGTAAAGAGAACGTGCTTTTATTTTTTATGTTTTTGTTGCCGTTTTTCCCCGACGATATGCTTTGCGCGGTGGCAGGGCTGTTTCCTATGTCGTGGTTTACGTTTACGGTAATGCAACTTATAACTCGCCTAACGTCTATATCGTGTACGCTTATATTTATGTCGGGCGAAATAATACCCTTTTACGGGTGGGGACTTATAGTGCTGGGTGCGGTGGCTGTTATAGTGATAGTCGGGTTTATATTGTGTATGAAATATTCCGACAAAATCAACCTAGCGTTTAACAGCATTACCGATAAAATAAACGCGTTTTTCAAAAGACGCAAAAACAAAAAACAAAACGTCAAAAATAAAGAGCCGACCGATAAATAAACTTGTAACCTTTTTGTTTTTACGCGTATATAACCTTGACAAAAACACACCGAAGTATTAAAATCAAATAGTTGATTTTTTGTACGTATCGGAGAAGATTATAATGCAGATATTATTTAGTTTATCTATTGCTTTACTAGTAGGGTTAATGATGTCTCGTCTGGCAAAAATTTGCCGGTTGCCCGCGGTTACGGCATATCTTGTTACGGGTATATTGATAGGGCCTTGTTGCTTAGGCGCGTTGGGTGTTCCCGGTTTAGGGTTTACCGCGTTCGAAGAAAACGACGTGTTTTCCGTTATATCCGACATTGCTCTGGGGTTTATAGCCTTTTCTATCGGTAACGAATTTAGACTTTCTCAACTTAAAAAAATCGGCAAGCAGGCTACCGTAATAGGAATTTTTCAGGCGCTGACGGCAACCGTTTTAGTTGACCTTGCCCTTATAATTCTTCATTTTATAATTCCCGATAAATTCTCGTTATCGGCGGCGATAGTTTTGGGTGCGGTCGCTTCCGCAACGGCGCCGGCCGCTACGCTTATGGTAGTAAGACAGTACAAGGCAAAGGGCCCCGTAACCGATACTCTTTTACCCGTTGTTGCAATAGACGACGCCGTGGGTCTTGTTTTGTTTGCAATATCTTTCGGTATAGCAGGCGCGCTTGAAGACGGGCAGATAAGCGTTGTTTCCGTTTTGGTCGAACCGTTACTAGAAGTTGTTTTATCGCTTGGTTTAGGTTCGGTTATGGGCTTACTGATTACTTTTTTCGAAAGATTTTTCCATTCCCGTTCTAAAAGACTTTCCATATCGGTTGCGTTTGTGCTTTTAACCGTTGCGATTTCTATGTTAAAGTTTAAAATCGGCGAAGTGCAAGTAGGGTTTTCTTCGCTTTTGGTATGTATGATGCTGGGCACTATGTTTTGCAATACCTGTGATTTTTCCGAAGAACTTATGGATAGGCTTGACCGTTGGACGGCACCGATATTTATTTTGTTTTTCGTAATAAGCGGTGCTAAATTAGACCTAACCATATTCGGCGATTTGCTTAGCGTTCTTATAGGCGTGGTATATATTGTTTTCCGCTCGTTTGGTAAGTATCTGGGCGCACACGTAAGTGCAGGTTTTATGCACGCCGAACCGAACGTAAAAAAATATTTAGGTATAACTCTGTTACCGCAAGCGGGCGTGGCGCTGGGTATGGCTATGAAAGCCATGTCGCTGGGTTCGGCAGGGGTAATCGTTTCTAACATAACCTTGTTTTCCGTTTTGATTTACGAACTCGTCGGGCCGTACTTTACTAAGGTCGCACTTACTAAGGCAGGCGAAATCGACCCCGAAGGCAGGGTTAGTGCGCGTGTTAAACCGCAAGAAAAAAAGGCCTGATAAATTAGAAATGATATTGACAAAACCTATATAATACCTTATAATTATTTACAGTATAAACAATCGGATAGGAGAAAAATATGTTTACCACTTTGTTAAGGCAACCCGACAATTCCGTCGGCGCAACCGAAAAAAACGAGTTCAGGTTCGAAGAAAACGCATACGGCGAATGTGCGGTTAAATTCGATTACGTAGTAGAAGGGAATAGCGCAAAGGTTATAGTTTACCCTAGCGGTTCGCCCGTTAAATATTTAAAACTTCGTTTCAGGGGCGATTTTTCCGACGTTACGGGCATTTGCGGAGATAAGTTCGAACGTGCAAGTATGCTTATCCCCATAGAATGGAAAACCATTTTGCCGGAATATCGTATGCCTTGGTTTTTTTATGCTAAAACCGACGACCGCATGGCTTGTTACGGCGTAAAAACGGGCACGAACTGTTTTGCGTATTGGTACTTAGACCCCAAAGGCGTTACTCTGTTTTTAAACCTTACTTGCGGTAGCCGTGGCACCGACTTAAAAGAGCCGTTGCTTGCCTGCGAAGTAGTAGAACTTTTCGGCGAACGGGGCGCAGACGCTTATTCGGTCGCTTCTGAATTTGCAGGAATGATGTGCGACAATCCCGTTCTTCCCAAAGCGCCCGTGTTCGGCGTTAATAACTGGTATTGGGCGTACGGTAACATAAGTGAAGAAAGCGTTATGCGAGAAACCGAATACTTGCAAGAACTGACCGACGGCGTAAAAAACCGCCCGTGTATGATTATAGACGACGGTTGGCAACTTTTACGCCCCGACTATAACGGAGATTATATCGGCGCACCGTGGGTTCCCAACAAAAAGTTCGGCGATATGGACGAACTTGCGCGTAAAATTTCAGACAGCGGTGCAAACCCCGGTTTGTGGTTTAGACCGTTGCTTACCAGAGAAGTCGCATTAAAAGAAACTATTTTAAAAGAAGAATATACCACCGGTTACAACGGGCTTATACTAGACCCGTCGCACCCCGTCGTTTTAGAAAAGGTAGAAAAAGACGCAAGGCAAATCAGCGGTTGGGGTTACAAAATCATTAAGCACGATTTTACCACCATAGACACTTCGGGTTTTTGGCATCACGATAACGACACGCCCATAATTAAATCGGACAGGCAGTTTTTCGATAATACCAAAACTACCGCCACTATTATTAAAAACCTATATAAAGCCATTCAAAAGGGCGCAGGCGAGTCAGATGTAATAGGTTGTAACGTATGCGGACACTTGTCGGCAGGTATACATTCTATGCAACGTATCGGCGGGGATACCAGCGGTAACACATTTGAAATTACGCGTTCTCAGGGCGTAAACGCTATGATGAGATTGCCTACCAACAAAAAATTCTATCTTGCAGACCCCGACTGTGCGGCATTTACCCAAAAGGTAAACGCAGACCATAACCTAGACTTTTTGGAAATGTGCGCGATTACCGACTGTACGACAATTGCTTCGGTAACGCCGGGTATACTTAACAAACAACAATTAAAGCGTATAAACGAAATTTATAAACTTGCCGACAAGGGTAACAACGGCTACACGATTAAGAATTTCGATAGAACTTCTTGCCCCGACACGTTTATAAGCAAAGACAAAAAAGACGTTAAACATTACGATTGGTACAAGCATTACGACGGTATTCGTTCGGTATACGCTTGGGACGAGTAATTATAAAAGGAGATATAAAGATGAGTAAGATTTATACGGTAGCAGTAATAGGTTGCGGTTCTAGGGGCTGGGTTTACGGTACGGAAATGTACAACAAGCCCGACAAGTATAAAATTGTCGCTATATGCGACGTAGACGACACTCGTCTTAAAAACGCACAGCAAAAGTGGAACGTAGACGACGCTAATCTTTTTACCGACGAAAAAGAATTTTTTAAAGAAAAGCGCGCCGACTTTTTAATTCTTGCCACGCAAGACAGAGACCACGTAAGAATGTGCGTTCGTGCAATGGAACTCGGCTACGACATATTGCTAGAAAAACCCATTTCGCCTTTGTACGACGAACTTATTCAACTTTTAGAAGCAAACAAAAAATACAAAAGAAGCGTAGTTGTATGCCACGTGTTGCGTTACGCTCCTGCGTTTGTTAAAATTAAAAAGTTGTTAGAAGAAGGCGCAATAGGTAAACTTATAAGAATAGAAAGTATAGAGCAGGTTGCGTATTGGCACCAGGCACACAGTTTCGTTAGGGGTAATTGGAGAAATGATACACAGACTTCGCCTATGATTATGCAAAAATGTTGCCACGACCTAGACCTTTTGCAATGGTATGCAGGTTCTAAGTGCAAGACCGTATATTCTACCGGCAACCTTTCGTTCTTTAACAAAGAAAATCAACCCGAAGGCGCTTCCGACAGATGCGATACCTGTAAGTATATAAACACTTGCCCGTACAGTGCAGAGCGTTTGTACATAGGCAAATGGAAAGAGCAGAATTGCCCCGAATGGGGTTGGCCGTTTAACGTAGTATGTTCTACGTTGCCCAATACCGAAGAAGGTATTCGTAACGCATATAAAGAAAATCAGTACGGCAGGTGCGTTTTTGCCTGCGACAATAACGTAGTAGACAACCAGTCGGTAGATATGGTGTTCGAAAACGGTATAAAGGTTACCCTTACAATGACGGCGTTTACCGACGGTATGGGTAGAAATATGAGATTCCACGGTTCTTTGGGCGAAATAGAACTTGCCGAAGGCGAAAACGGAACGCTTACCGTTTGTAAGTTTGGCGAAGAAAAGAAAGTTTATAAAATTTCCGAACTTTTAGACGACGCGAAAGACGAGTTTAATCACGGTGGCGGAGACGCAAAACTTTGTGATTCGTTGTATGCGGTAGTAAACGACGGCGTTGTTGCAGGAACTTCGTTAGAAAGTTCGGTAGAAAGCCACTTAATGGCGCTTGCGGCAGAAAAGTCCAGAAAAGAAGG
>CAYYYD010000041.1:0-8009 GCA_964475885.1 uncultured Christensenella sp. | reverse complement strand
TTATACGGCAAAGGCTAACAAACAATAAGTCTGTTAGCCTTTTGTTTACTTTAATATTTTACCGATTATTTTTACTTGTAATCGTTGCGGTAAAAAATTTAATAACCGTAGTAAAAAGTTTCTGTTTATGTTAATTACATATTTAGGATTTTTTTTGTTTACGGTTTTTTGTACGACCTTTGCTATTTTTGTGGGCGATATGTTTTTGTTTTCTACCGAATTTACAATTTTTTTGAATTTGTTTGCGTTTACCTTGTAATACTCTGTTTTTTCTACAAACCTGTCCAGTGCCGTTGTAGAATCGTTTAAAAGCGTGGTTTTAACAGCGCCCGGTCTTATTACCGACACTTTTATGTCTAATAGGTTTAATTCCATACGAAGCGAATACGCGTACTTTTCTAGCGCCGATTTGGTTATTGCGTATACGCCCGTAAACGGCAACGGGTTTAGCGGGGCAAGTTCGCTTGTAACCGTTATTACTTTACCGCCCTTTTCGATTAACGGCGCAAAGACTTTATTTATTCTGTATACCCCAAATAGGTTTACATCAAAAATTTTTAAAAACCTTTGCTCGTCCATTTCTATTAAAGAGTCTAAATCGTATATACCTGCCGTATGAATTACCGCATACAAAGTTTTACCGCTGTTTACTACTACGCGCTTTGCTTTTTCTACCGAATCGGTATCGGTTACGTCTACCGTTACGTCGGTTATTCTGTCGTCGCCTATATCGGTAGGTCTAACGTCTAACGCAAAAATATCAAAGTCCTTTGCCAAAGTTTTGCAAACTTCTTTTCCCATACCGCCCGAAGCACCCGTTACTATAACTGCTTTTCTAATTTCTTTTTCCATACCTATATTTTACTACTAAATAAATAAAATTTCAACGGTTAAAACAAATTTGATATGTTGTGAATTTTTTTCATACCCGTATGTTTATTATTTAATTCACAAATCGCAACTATGCGTGTATAATACGTACGGATATAAGGAGATTTTAGTATGATAAACCAAACGAAAAAAAACAATAAAGTTTTCTTGGCGTACGGAATGTTGTTTTTAGTCGTATTTATATGGGGTTCTTCGCCACCGATTTACGACTACCTAAACACAAGTTATTCGGCAGGGTTAAGAACTGCGGTCGTAAGCGTTATTTCGGCGGTGTCTTTGATTATTATTTGTTTTAAGCGTCTTAAATTTCTTAATGCGGAATATTTTAAACTTGCCGTTCCCACAGGCGTTTGCGTCGCGCTTGCGTCTTTGTTGCAAAAAATCGGTTTAGAATACACCACCCCCACTAAATACGCCTTTTTAGAAAACCTTTCGTGCGTGGTCGTTCCGCTGTTGCTGTTTTTGTTTATAAAGAAAAAGCCGTCTTTTTTAACGGTAATATCCAGCATAATGTGTTTGGTAGGCTGTTTCGTTTTAAGCGGAATAGATTTGTCTTCGGGCGATATAACTTTCGGGCTGGGCGAACTGTTGTGTGCCCTTGCAGGCGTACTGTACGGCGTGAACATTGCTTTTACGGGCGCTAAAATAAACAAGTTCGATACACTGTTGTATTTAATGGTTCAAATGTGTGTGCAAGCGATTGCCTGTATTTTGTTTGCGTTTTTGTTTTCGATTATCAACATAAACGGAAAACCGCTAGAAGTTTTTTCGTGGAGTTGGAATTTTGGCGGAATTGCGTTGATAGTTGCCATCGCGCTTATTTCTAACGTACTGTGCTGGTTTTTAAGAACGTACGCCATGAAATACATAAACCCCACCGCCGTTTCGGTTATTATGCCCTTCTCTGCGGTAGTTACGGGTGTTATTTCTGTTATTGCCGGTTCCGACACGCTAACGCTAAGTTTCGGGCTTGGCAGTGCAATAACGCTTTGCGCGGTAATACTTTCTAGTATAGCGGATACAATGTATGAAAAGAAAGACACTTCGGAAAAATCCGACGTTTAGACTTAACGTTTAAAAATAAAGAAATGCCCGATTATTGTAATTAAAGTATTCGGGCTTAAATTTATTTAAGAATTTAACCTGTACAAAAAATATAATGATTTACTAAAAGCAATCAGGCGTGTACCGAAAGATACACGCCTGATTTTTTGTTATTTGTTTTGTTAAATTATTCAGCAACAACGGTAGCGCCTGCTTCTTTGAAACGAGCGATAATCTTGTCTGCTTCTTCTTTGGTTGCGTTTTCTTTGATAACGCCGAGAGATTCAACCAAAGCCTTTGCTTCGCCAAGACCTAAAGTAGTGAATTCGCGAACGGCTTTGATAACTTCGATTTTCTTGTCGCCGATTGCTTTGATTACTACCTTAAATTCGGTCTGTTCTTCAGCGGGAGCAGCGGCTGCTGCGGCTGCGGGAGCTGCTGCAACTGCTACGGGAGCTGCTGCGCTTACGCCGAATTCTTCTTCTAATGCCTTAACGAGTTCGTTAAGTTCTAATACTGTCATACCTTTTACTTCTTCTAATAATTTCTGAATGTCTGCCATTTTCTTTTTCTCCTTAATTTTTGAAATGTTTTTTTATTTTTTTGTTTTTGTTTTTTGTTTACGCTTTCTTTTCTGCTATTTGGTTAAGCGCAATAACCAACCCTCTCGGAATAGCGGATAGAACACCGACAAAATTCGATATGGGAGCCTGTAAAGAACCGAGCATTTTTGCAACGAGTTCTTCTTTCGAAGGCATTTCCGCTAAGGTTTTAACACCGTTTGCGTCGATTTTACCACCGTCTACGTAACCGCTTTTTACAGAGAATTTATCGCTGTACTTTTTAACCGCTTCCGCAACGACCTTGCTTGCGCCCGTTTCGTCTTGACCGAAGGCAACCGAAGTGGGGCCGTTTAAGTCGTCGTCGAATTCGGTAATTCCTAAATCGTGAAGCGCGTACTTGATAAGAGTGTTTTTGTACACCTTGTATTCAGCGTTGTTCTTTCTGAATTCACCGCGAAGTTCGGTGTCTTCTGCAACGGTAAGACCGCTGGATTTAACAAACACAACCGATTTAGCGTTTTGGAATTTTTCTTTGATGACCAAAGCCAATTCTTTTCTTGCTTGCTGACTTGCTGACATTGTTTTACCTCCTTTTAAGAATAAAAGCGCCCTTGACAACCTTAACGGAATACAAGGGCGCAAAAAATACACCTTAAAATATTTCGCCTCGGTTGGTCTGTACAAAGTACAAGTTAACACCTACTGTCTTGGGCTATTTAATTTTACTTGATGATTATATCACTTATAAAAGCGATTGTCAACTAAATTTTACCGTTTACTTTTACGCCGGGACCCATTGTGCTTGCAATGGCAACGCTCTTAATGTAAAGACCTTTAGAAGCGGCGGGTTTTGCTTTGATGATTGCTTCCATAAGCGCTTCGTAGTTTTCTTTAATCTTTTCTTTGCCGAAACTCTTTTTACCGATGGGGCAGTGAACGATAGCGTTTTTGTCTACCCTGTACTCTACCTTACCGGCCTTAGAATCTTTAATAGCCTTGGTAACGTCCATAGTAACGGTACCCGATTTCGGATTAGGCATTAAGCCTTTCGGACCTAAAACCTTACCGATACGACCGACCATACCCATCATATCGGGAGTGGTGATAATTACGTCGTAATCGAACCAGTTTTCCGTCTGAATTTTCTGAATCATATCTTCCGCACCTACGAAGTCTGCGCCTGCGGCTTTTGCTTCGTCGGCCTTTTCGCCTTTTGCCAAAACCAAAACCCTTGCGGTTTTACCAGTACCGTTAGGAAGAACCAAAACGCCACGAACCTGTTGGTCGGACTGTTTGGGGTCTACGCCTAAACGAACGTGAAGTTCTATGGTTTCGTCAAACTTTGCTTTTGCGGTATCTAATACCAAAGCAATAGCTTCGTCCGCTTCGTAAAGTTTAGCGGTTTCTATAGTTTTTGCACTGTCAATATATTTTTTTCCGTGTTTCATTTAATTACCTCCCGTGGTTCTTTCGGGGTAAAACCCCTCCCACGTCAAATTTTAATCTACGACTTCAACACCCATACTTCTTGCGGTGCCTGCAATCATACTGATTGCGCTTTCCAAAGAGTATGCGTTAAGGTCGGGCATCTTTAACTTTGCAATTTCTTCAACCTGAGCCTTAGTGATTTTTGCAACCTTGTTTTTGTTGGGTTTATCACTGGCTTTTTCTATACCGCAAGCCTTCTTGATAAGAACGGGTGCCGGCGGGGTTTTTAAAATAAAGGTAAAGGAACGGTCTTGATAAATCGTCATTACGACAGGGATAATAAGACCTGCTTGATCTTGTGTCTTTGCGTTAAATTCTTTCGTAAAACCGGGAATATTGATTCCGTGCGGACCTAACGTAGAACCTACGGGCGGACCGGGGGTTGCTTTGCCTGCGGGCAACTGAAGTTTTACGATTGCTGAAACTTTTTTAGCCATATTTGTTTCCTCCATTTCGTGGTACTGCCGTCGTACAAGTGCATAAAATTTTATACGACTCCCACTCAATATTAAAAAACGGATTTCCGTTTAATAATTTATTTTACTGTTCTTCGGCAACTACCGTAATTTTTTTGATTTTACCGAAGTCTACTTCTACGTCGGTATTTCTGCCGAACATCTCTACATTGACCATAGCCTTTTGCGTGGCTTCGTTAAGAGAAACAACCTTTCCGGAAAAAGATTCTAACGGGCCGGACATAATGGTTACATCGTCGCCGACGGCAAAATCCACTTCGGTTACGACGGGTTCTAAATCCATTCTCTGAACTTCTTCGGGAGTAAGCGGAAGCGGTCTGCCTTGCGGACCGACGAAACCCGTTACACCGCGCGTATTGGTTACAAGATACCAAATGTCGTTAGAATAAATCATTTTCAAAAAAACATAGCAAGGGAATTTCTTTCTCTCTACGAGTTTCTTTTTACCGTTCGCCTTTTCTTCCAGCGTTTCTTCGGTAGGAATTTGAATCTCGAAAATGTTTTCTTGAAGATTATTGTTTTCTATAAGTTTTTCAAGTGAGTCTTTCACCATCGCTTCGTATCCCGAATATGTGTGAATAACGTACCAACTTGCCTGTTCTACTGCCATTTTACTCTCCTAGAAAAGCGTGGAAACCAGCATTGCCGTTTCCGTCGACTTCGGCGATACAAGGTTTAGTAATTGCAATAAACCGAAATCGAATGCCGTAATAACTACCAAAAAGGCTACGACTACCACAAGCACGATACCCGTTTGTTTAACGACTTTCGGAAAAGTAGGCCAACTGACCTTTTTAAGTTCCGAAAAAATATCTTTAATCTTTCCGCCCAATCTTTTAAAGAAACCGGGCTTCTTATCTTTTTTCTTCGGTTTTTTTGCTTCTTTTTGCGGTTTAGCGACTTCTTCTTTCGCGATAAAACCGCCGTTGTTCAAAGATTTGTTATCCATTACTTTGCCCCTTAATTTTTTAACCCGTAAGGGTTGTACGAGAAACGAAATTACTTCGCTTCTTTGTGTACGGTATGTTTTTTACAGAACTTGCAATACTTTTCCATTTCAAGTCTTTCGGTATCGTTTTTCTTGTTTTTGAAAGTATCGTAGTTTCTTTGCTTACATTCCGTGCACGCCAACGTTATTTTTACTCTTGCGCCTTTTGCTGCCATAATGCACCTTCCGAACATGAAAAAATTAACACCCCGAACCCGAGATGTTACAAGCATTTTACCAAATTAAACAATAACTGTCAAGTTTTTTTAAGGTTATTTCGTAAGTTTTTGAATTATTTTTATATGTTTTTACACTTTTTCTATATATTGCCAAAATAAATATTACGTCCACTACATTTTGTGATTAAAAAACGACTACACGCTTAAAAATTCGCCTATCTCGGAATATATGCGACCTTGCTCTATTATTCTGTTTATTTTTTCTTGCGATAAAACGGAAACGGCTTTACCGTTTTTATAAACCACTATTTCGTTTACCGCCTGTTCGTCTAAAATAGACAGCATTTTTTTGACCGAAGCGTTTATGCTTAGCGCCTGTCTTTTAATGGTCGCTCCGCGTAAAAGCCTTTCGTCAGACAAAGCGCTGTAAATTTTTACGTATCCGCTCTTTTCGGACTTCACAAATGTTCCCGAAATTACGAAAAGCGCAAAAAACAGTAACGACAAATTAAGCGTGTTAAAAACGCTAAACGCGAACAATGTCAAAAGCGCCACCCCCAGCGTCAGTCCGCAAACCTTACAAACACGGTCGGCGGTTTTGGGCGTTTTGGATTGCGCGACGATAGAGTACAGTATTCTTCCGCCGTCTAACGGATAGGCAGGAATAAAATTTACAAGCGCCATAGAAAAGTTAGAAAAAGCAACCGTATCGGTATAGGCATAAGTTTCGGGAAACAACCACCAAGTCGCCGTAAAAAACACGCCGACGAAAAGATTTACAAGCGGTCCGGCAAACGCAACCTTAAACTGGTCTATAAATTTCAACCCCGAAAGGTCGCCCTTTACCACCGCCCCGAACGGCATTAAAACTATGTTGTTAAGTTTATACCCGTAGGCGTTGGCGACAAACGAATGTCCCGTTTCGTGTATCAGTGCGGTAAGCGTGCATATTATAAACAAAAATATTCTTCCCGTAAGGGCGTAGTACAGCCCGAACAGGAAGAATAACGGATGAACGCTTAGTTTTAAACCGCCCATACCACGGTGTCTTCGATTATCTGATAGTCGGTAATAACGGCGTCGCCCGAATAAAAACACAATTCCGCTTGCGCTTCGGCATACCCCAACGGTATGTTAGAGTAAACCGTTGCGCCTTCCGTCGCATAAGCAAAGTCAAGCCCCGTATATACCGAAGTAAAGTTATCGCTATGCGAAACTTTTATCGTGTACTTTTGCGTGTCTTCGTCTAAAACTACGGTTTTTACCGTACCGTTGCATACCGAATAAACACTGCCCGCTTTTTCTATGGTTATAACGCCGTCGCTACCGATAACGGTGTTTTCGCCTGCAATAAGGGTAGGCGCAAAATCGCTGTATTTTCTGGAATCGGTTTCTACCGTTTGTTCCGAACCGAACACGCCCTTAAAAAAGGTGTTTATTCCGCTGTTAGAATTAAAAGCATTGGTTAAAAAAATCGTAACTATAAGCGCGCCGATTATCATTATTTGTACGGAAATCGCCGTCAGTTTAAATTTGTGCTTGCTTTCTTTTTTAGCGTCGGCAGAATATACCCTTACCGAGTTTTCTACGGCTATTTCCGATTCCGTTTGACTTTCGGAAACTTCGTCTAAACTATCTATTTCGGAATTGACCTTTTTAATAACTTCTTGCTTAACGTCTTCGGTTATCGGCTTTTTCTTTTTTCTTTTTTTTAACGGTTTGTAAGTAATGTTGCAGGTACTTACGGGAACTTCTATCATAGATGCGTACTGTAATTTTTCGTTCATATCTAACCCCTTTTTGCTTCGTTTATAAAACAATATGCGATACGCCTTTTAAATATGCGCCCTAAAATAAGTTTGCTAATTTTTTTAGAAAAAAGTTATATCCTATAAAAAAGGCACTTTTGGTTGGTTTGAGAGTGATAAAAGTGAATAATAATTGCTTTTTGCTATAAAGTGTCTATAAGAGAGTAATATATAAAGGACTTTACTGAAAATCGCTAAAATCATTCTCTTTTCTTCACTCTTAATAAATTTTTTTTAGAAACCATATTAAAACCACTTGGCAGTATAGCGATTTTGATATATAATGAAAACGCTATCATACAAGGAGAACAATTATGAAAGAAACTCAAATCATTGAAGAAGCAATGAAAACCTGCGGTTGGACACAAAAAACGCTTGCCGAAAAAATGGGTTATACTGCACAATCTTGTGTAGCATCAAGATTACGTGGAAATAGTATGCGTGTAGATACTTTTGTCAAAATGCTTTCGTTAATGGGATATAAAGTAGTTGTAGAAAGCACTTCCCCTAATGTTAATAAAAATAAATGGGAAGTTGAATTGATTTCCATTTAATAAAACCGCGGTGCTTAC
>CAYYYD010000040.1:0-8886 GCA_964475885.1 uncultured Christensenella sp. | reverse complement strand
GATTTAGATGCCGAACAGATTACTATGTCGTTAGACTACTGACCGTGTATTTTTCGTGCGTAAAAGTAAATTGTAACATTAAAAAAAGACAGTAAAAAACTGTCTTTTTTTGTTGGTCGGAGTGACACGATTTGAACGTGCGACCTCATGGTCCCGAACCATGCGCGCTACCAACTGCGCTACACCCCGTTTTTAGCCGACCTTTTTGGTCGGCTGTATTATTATATTAAATTTTACACAAAAAAGCAAGGCTTTACACGACCTTTTTTATCAAAAATTATACCTTCGTTCAATAAAAGTTGCCTTTGGACGTTTTCTCCGCCGAAAGCGAACGCCTTACTTACTTCGCCGAACCTATTTACCACACGGTAGCAAGCAACAGTATCGGGCGACGGGTTGACGTGCAACGCCCAACCCACCTGCCTAGACATACGCTTGTTACCTAAAATTTCGGCGATTTTACCGTAAGTTATTACTTTGCCCTTAGGAACCTGTTTTACTACTTCGTATACCTTTTCGAAAAAAGTCATTCTTGCGCTTAAATTCTGTTTACGCCCGTTTTGATTGCCGCGTTTTTAACTGCTTCTGCAACTGCGGGAGCAACGCGCTTATCGAACGGAGCGGGAATAATATAATCGGATTTTAGTTCTTCGTCGGAAACCAAACCTGCTATTGCCTTTGCTGCCGCGATTTTCATTTCTTCGTTTATATCGCTGGCACGACAATCGAGCGCTCCGCGGAAAATTCCGGGGAATGCGAGAACGTTATTGATTTGGTTGGGGAAGTCGCTTCTGCCCGTACCGACAACAGCCGCGCCTGCCTTTAACGCAAGGTCGGGCATAATTTCGGGCGTCGGGTTTGCCATAGGAAGAACTATTGCGCCTTTGTTCATACTCTTAACCATTTCTTCGGTAACTGCGCCCGGAGAACTTACGCCTACAAACAAGTCTGCGCCTACCAATGCGTCGGCAAGCGTACCCTTTCTGCCCATCTTGTTGGTGAACTCTGCGATTTCTTCTTTAGAAGCGTTCATACCTTCGGGTCTGCCCTTGTAGATGATACCCTTTCTGTCGCACATAACAACGTCTTTTGCGCCCATACTTATCATAAGTTTAGCGATAGCGACACCTGCGGCACCCGCGCCGTTAAATACTATTCTTATATCTTCCCATTTCTTGTTTACGATTTTTAACGCATTGATGACTGCGGCAACCGAAACGATTGCGGTACCGTGCTGGTCGTCGTGGAAAATCGGAATGTCTACTTCGGGGTCTTCTTTTAATCTCTTTTCGATTTCGAAACATCTGGGAGCCGAAATATCTTCTAAGTTTACGCCACCGAAACTACCTGCCAAAAGTTTAACGGTATTAACGATGTCGTCTACGCTTTTACTTCTAACGCAAAGCGGAATAGCGTCTATACCGCCGAAAGTGTTAAACAATACGCACTTTCCTTCCATAACCGGCATACCTGCTTCCGGACCGATGTCGCCAAGACCTAAAACCGCGGTACCGTCGGTAATAACGGCAACGGTGTTACCCCTTGCGGTAAGTTCGAAAGATTTGTTGTAATCTTTGTTGATTTCCAGACAAGGCTGAGCAACACCGGGGGTGTAAGCGAGCGACAAGTCTTCTTTGTTGGTAACGGGAATTTTAGAAACTACTTTGATTTTTCCTTTCCATTCGCCATGTAAACGCAACGATTCTTTTGCATAATCCATAATAAATGCCTCCTGAATATATCTTATTTTTTTAATTTATATGCTTTGCCGTAGCGCGCGTGCGCTTACGACACAGACTTTTTAGTTAAACGCGCCGTAAATCGTTTTAATACACTTTTCGTAATCGGTATTTGCGACGCCGATAATAATGTTCAATTCGCTAGAACCTTGGTCTATCATTCTGATATTTATACCTGCTTGGGCAAGCGCGCTAAACAGGGTTGCCGCAGTACCCAGCCTTCTGGTCATACCGTGACCGACGGTGGCAATCAACGAAATGTTTTCTATTACGTGAACATAATCGGGGCTTACGGTATCCCTTATTTCGCTTACTATGTCGGTTAAAACACCGCCCTTTAACTGTTCCGATTCTATTACAATAGAAAGCGTATCTATACCGGACGGCAAATGCTCTACGCAAAGCCCGTAATGTTCTACTATAGAAAGTACGCGCCTTATAAACCCGACTTCCGCATTCATCATAGACTTTTCGATAAACAAAACGGTAAAGTTCTTTTTACCTGCAATGCCCGTAATAACGCAACCGTCTTCTAGTTTGTGCTGGTCATTAGGAACAATCATGGTGCCGGGGTTATCCGGCTTAAAAGTGTTTCTTATGTTTATTTTTATTTTGCCTTTCATTACGGGGAAAATCGCTTCGGGGTGTAACACCGACGCGCCCATATACGAAAGTTCCCTTAGTTCTTTATATGTAATCTGTTTAATGGTTTTTGCTTCGGGAACTATTCTGGGGTCGCAAACCAAAAAGCCGTTTACGTCCGTCCAGTTTTCGTACAGGTCGGCGTTTACACCGCGTGCCACGATAGAACCGGATATATCGCTTCCGCCACGACTGAAGGTTTTAATCTTTCCGTCAAAGCCCTTTCCGTAAAAACCCGGTATAACCGCCCTTTCTATACCCGAAAGTTTTGTGTTTACCTTGTCGTTGGTGTATTCTTCGTTAAGCCTGCCCTGACTGTCGAACCTTATAATTTCCGAAGCGTCTAAAAACTCGTAACCCAAAAAGTCTGCCATTACTATTGCGCTTAAATATTCCCCGCGCGAAGCGGTAAAGTCTGCACTTTTGTTTTCGACTATTTCTTTTTCGGTTTTGTCTAGAATAGAATTTATGTCTAGTTGCAAACCCAATTCTTTTACTATGCCCTTAAAACGCTCTCTGATTAAAGGAAAATGTTTTTGACAACTGCCCGTTTTTATAAGTTCGTTATAGCAAGCATACAGAGTATCGGTAATTTTAATATCTTCTTTACAGCGTTTTCCCGGCGCGGACACGACTACATACCTTCTCGACGGGTCTTTTAGTATAATCTTTTTTACTTGTCTTAAAGCGTTAGCGTCTGCCATAGACGTTCCGCCGAATTTACATACTTTTATCATTTAACAATTTTCCTTCCTTCTAGATAGTAACGTTTTTCTATGCCTTCGCCCATAGAGAAAGTTTTTCTGGGGAACGCGCCGTTAGAAGAAACGTATTTAAAAAGGTCTTTTTTATCTAACTTTTCAAACAGTATACCCACCGAATCGGGATTTTGGTCTACCAATTTTTTAACATTGTCTTCACCGTGAACGTAGTCTACGGCACCGCCGTTTTCGGAAATATACCGTTTAATGTAATCGTCTATGTTTTTTATACCTTGCGGAAGCGTACATACGCCGTCAAACAAAGTTTCTTTTCCGTCATAAACGCACATTCGACCGCCGTCTACGTTTCTTAAACCTTTAATAAACTTTTCTCGGTCGATTTTGGTTATGTACCTGTGTATCGCTTCGAAATAAATACCTTCGTCGTAAACGTTTACAAACTCTGCCAACGCATATCTGGACGGGTGGTTTTTTAGTTCTTCTTGCGAAAGAGTTTTTTTAACGTTGTTCCAATGCGTTTTAGCGGTAGCCAACGAATGGTTTCCGTCGCCTACGGCAAACGCAAACTTGTCTGCCACGCCGTATTTGTTTATAAGCCTTTGCTCGTCTAAAAGCGCGGAAAACTCGTTTAAAACTTTTTGATAATCTTTTACGAAATAACCTTGTATGTGTCCGCCACCCATATTAAGTTCGAAATCGTAAAGTTTTAACAACTTGTCTCGATTTTCGTAAAGCCCTTCGGTAATACGACGCTCTTCGTCGTCGAAAAGCACCATAATATGCGGAAACTCTATTTCTGCGTTTTGCCTTATTTTAAGTCTTGGCGGAATACGTTCTTCTATCGTGCCCTCGGTCGCACGAATAAGCGCGTCGTTCTTTTTAGAATAATCGTATTTTTCTAAATCGACTACGCCTATAAGTCCTATTCTTCTTTTAACGTACGGAGTGGACCTTACCGTTAAAATAAAACCCTTTTCTAATTCTTTAAAAACTCCGCTTTTAATATAGTCGGAAATGTTTTCGTTTATCTTTTTTATTCTTAAATCGGCATTGTCTTCTAAATAGACTTCGGGCAAAACCAAATCTAAAGTTGTGGGCTTCCCTTTAACGAAATCTTTAAGTTTGTTCCAATATTCCGGCTCGCTGGTAAACTGGTCGCAAGCGATGGTCGCCCAAGCCGTCATATCGTTTACATTAGGAAGCAGTATATTGGTTGCGTTAATACCTGTTTTAATCATAGTCGGCAGCAAAAAATTCGTTACAGGTTAATTATAATTACCGTAAGTACGGCAAGGCACAAAGCAACGGCTATAAGCCCTACGTGTTTCCAAACGCCTTTGCCCTTTTTTTCGTTGTTTTCGGCAGAATTGACCGAAGATGTATCTAAACTTTTATTTTCGAAATCCATAATTATCTCCTTCCGCTCTCTAACCCCTGCCAGTAATATTCGGTCAGCGTCTTTTTAAGCAGTTCGGTGTCGGCGTATCTGGTAATTTTACCGCCCCTTGCAATAGATATAATACCCGTTTCTTCAGAAACGATAAAAGAAATTACGTCTATGGTTTCGGTAACGCCTATGCCTGCGCGGTGCCTTGTTCCTAACCCTTTGGGTATGTTGTCTAAGTTTTGCGAAAGGGGTAAAAAGCAACCCGCCGCCACGATTTTAGTATCGTTTATAATCATTGCGCCGTCGTGTAACGGCGTTTTCGGAAAGAACACGCTTTCTATAAGTTCGCTTGATATATCGCTTTCTAGTTTAACACCGCTGTCGATAATCTGCGAAGGAATGTTACCCGTAGACAAAATGATTATCGCACCGACATCGTTTTTAGACATATTCTGCAAAGCCTTAATAATTTCGGATATACACTTTTGAACTTTTTCTTGGTCGTAAGAACTTCTTTCGCCGTGATGCGCGTCATTGTTCATATTGGTTTTTGCCCAAATTATACGCTTTATTTCTACCGAATACAGTATAAAAGTAAGGAAAATAAAGACTGCCGGTATAAGCAAGAAGATTGCGTTCGACATAGTGCTGACAGAAGATATTATAACCGCAGAAAGTATCATTACCGCAACGAACAGCATTGCAAAAGCGCCCGACTTGTTGTTTACCAAAAAGCGTAGCAGGTAGTAATACATAAGCGTAAACACTACCACGCTTACAATTAACCCCAGCGTCATTTCCGGAGTGGCTAAAAACTTACCCCATAATTCCGAAACCTTTTGAACTATATCCATTTCGTTCCCCTTTTACTCTGTCATAATCTTAAAAACCGTAAGCCACATTTCGTCGTCTGCGTCGGTCATACCGCATTTAATACGATAATCGCAATCGACAAGCGTGTCTACCGCCGACTTTAACGCTCTCTTCTTAAAAAAGCCCGCCTGAGTCTTCATCTTTTTTACGGCGAACTCTTTTACGCCGAGTTCGGTTGCAAGTTCTAAATCTGTTTTATCGCTTATCGCAACATGCAAAAGTCTTCTGAAATAATTATACACCGAAGTGCATATCTTTTGCGGTGGTTCGCCCTTACCCAGCATATCCGTAATAACGGTAAGCGCTTTGTCGAAATTCTTTCTACCGATATAATCGGTCATTTCGTATATTTTATACTCTACGTCTCTCGTTACCATTGCAGTAACGTCCGATAAAGTTATTTCGCCTTTATCTAATGCGTAGGCGCATAACTTTTGCGTTTCGTTTTTAACGCGCATCATATCTTGCTGACAGTATTCGCCTATAAGCCTTGCGCTTTCTAAATCTATATTTACGCCGACGCGCGACGCTTCTGCCTTTACCCACCTTGCAATCATAGAAAGGTCGGCTTTTACGCAGTCTACAACAGCAACTCCGTCGTATTTTTTAAGCAGTTCGCACGGCTTGGTGTTTGCTATTATAAAAATCGAATTATCCGAAGGGTGCTCTAAAAAAGGTTTTAACGACGGTTCGTCTTCTTTTTTAGGGTAAAACTCCCGTACGACGGTAAAACGCCTTTCCGCCATAAAGGGGTAAGACATAAGCGAATCGGTAACCGCCGATAACTCTGCGTCTTGCCCGTTAAATTCGGCAAGGTTTAACGACGGCTCGTTTAAATACCTGTCTTTAAGTAAAGTTATACCCCTTTCGGAAAAAAACACGTCTTCCCCTTCGAACAAGTATATCGAGTAAACTTTGCCGTTATCTAAACCGTTTTTGAAATCAGTATATTTCACACCCTTCTCTCCGCGTATATTTTAACATCTTTTTGTTCTTTTTGCAACCGATACAAACGGCTTTTAAATATTATTATAAATAATATTTCAAGTTTCCCCTGCTTTCGGCATTCGGATAATCGTTATGGTAAATGTAAGATATAGTCTCTTTACTACCGTACATTGCCGTTAAAACGTCGGTATAGTTTACGGCGATAAGCAAATCGAACTTTGCGTTCAGCCCGTGATACTCGGCGTCCGTTTTGTCTAATTTAGAAAACACCGCTATACTTTTACCGTAAAAGTCGGTCGTTATAACGTACCCGTTAAGTCGGGCTGTAAGCGTAAAGTTTTCCGTTTGAATCGATTGCGAATCTAAATAATTGCAAAGCCCGACAGACGGAAAACTATGGTTTACGATACTTTCGGTAGTGGCGTCTTTTTCTCCGTAATAGTACACATATGGCGACGAATATACATTTAATATTTTAACTATAACGAGTGGCAAATCTTTAACGTCGGGCAGGTTGGTTATAACCACCGCCTGCATTTCTTTTACCTGACCGCTCGTTTTAATTCTGTTTAACCTGGAAACGGAAAACGTTTGAGATATATCGCTTATTACCAAAACGCCTTTGTCTTGTTCGGAAATAACGGTAAAGCAAAAATCGTCCGAGCCGGAAACTATAACCCTTGCTTCTTCTTTTCTAACCGTTTTTAATACCGTACCCAAACCGCACGCCACAACGAGCGCCACGCTTAACAGGGTTGCGGTAAGGCGTTTTATGTTAAAGAAACCGCTTGCAATCAGAACGCTTACGTAATACAACGTTGCAAATGCGCCCAAACTGAAACCGCCTATTATAAAAAATTCTTCGTCGAAAAATTCTATTAAAACGGTCAGAACTTTTATAACCAAATCGGGAATAAACAGCGTAACCGTCGGAATAGAAAACATTGCGCCTATTACGGTTAGTAACAAAAGCCCCACGTACACCACGCCGACGACGGGTATAAACAATAAATTGACTATTATAGAAACAACCGAAAAACGAGAAAAAGCGTACAAAAGTATTGGTATTCCGAAAAGTTGAGCGGAAATAACGGTGGCAAGCGACGACGCCAACTTGTCGGGCAAAAACCTAAACAGTCTTGTAAGTGCTGGCGAAACGGACAGTATACCTATTACTACGGTAAAAGATAACTGAAACCCGACGCAAAACAGTTGCGACGGCGACAGTAAAAGTATAATAATTCCTGCAATACTGACGGAAGTCAGCCCGTCGTACCTAAGCCCGCCTATCGTTACCAACAGCGTTACTACCGACATAATGCACGCGCGGACGGACGAAGCGGAAAAACCGCACACACCCGAATAAAAGAACAATATAAAAGATATTATAACCGCTTTTAAGTAAGCGTTTATCGGAATTTTCTTAAAAACGAAATTCAGCACAAACGCAAGAAAACCTATATGAAGCCCCGAAACGGCAAATATATGCGCGACGCCCGTGTTTCTGAAAACCGAAATAACATCGTCGTCCATATTTTCCGATGCGCCTGTTAAAAGCGCGTACGCTATGGTAAAAGACTTTTGACTCATACCCGACTTTAAAGTGTTTCGAATAACAATGTTTACCTTTTGAAACATATCGGGAGAACTTTTTATAACCCGTACGTTTTCGGAATAGGCAACCGCCGTGTATTTTATTTTATCGACGACGTCGTTAGAAAGAAACCTGTCTTCGTATATAAGTTCTTTATCGTTTAACTTGGCATAAAAATTTATTTCGTCGCCGAGTTCGTATGTTTCTTCGCCGTACACTCTTAGTTCTACGTTGTAATCGGTACTTTTGTCGCCTTTAAGCCGAACGTTTTTTAATTGAAGAACCACGCCGTTTTCTATTGTTTCGGTTTTACTTACCGTTGCCGTTACGTTATAATACCCGTTACCGAGTTCGGCGTTATTGTAATCGGTTATCTGACGGTTAAAAGAAATTGCGCCTATTAAAAAGAAAATCGCGAACACCGCGCAGAAAATAAGTTTTAGCACGATAACGCTTCTTTTGATATTAAACGCAAAATACCATACGCAAAGCACAACGAAAACGACGCAAAACCCTACCGCCAATACAATCTTTTCGATTAAAAGAAAATAAGAAAAGGCTATACCGACCGCCAGCGATAGGGCGATAAACAGTATCAGCCTGAAATTTACAAATATTTTTTTGTCGTTTTCGTCGTTTGTAAACATAAACAAATAATAATATATCCGTCTTAAAAAGTCAATACCAAAAACAATATCCGCTTTTTTTGTTAGATTTAATATAAGCCGAACTTTTTTTGCTTTTTTGTTTGCAAAACGTATTGCAATATGATACAATATGAACGCTGAATTTTACGCAAATACAATTCGGCCTCATGGTCAAGCGGTTAAGACACAGCCCTCTCAAGGCTGAATCACGGGTTCGATTCCCGTTGGGGCTACCAAAAATCGACAAGTTTTATCGTAAACTTGTCGATTTTGCTTTTTTACTATTCGCTTTTTATTATCCGCTTTTCGCTATCCACCAAAAAAGACGGTAAGT
>CAYYYD010000039.1:0-11839 GCA_964475885.1 uncultured Christensenella sp. | reverse complement strand
AAATCCCACCCCCGCAACCAAATCAGTCGGCATAAAGGTTTTTATCTTTTTGCCGACTTTTTATATTTAAAGCTGTTTGAATTTTTCAGACGCCTTTAATCTATTAAACCTAATAAATAATCGGTTGGCACATTAAAAAATTGTGCAATAGCAACTAAGTAAGAGATTTTTGGCTCGTTAATTTCATTTTCCCAGTTTGATATTGTAGCATCTGTTGTGTTTAATTCTTTTGCGAGTTGTTTCATAGATAAATGTTTTTCTTGTCGCAACTCTTTTAAACGTTGTGCAAATATTTTCATATTACTACTTTACTAAGAAATCTTAATAAAATACTTGACACTAAGAATTCTTAGTGATATTATTAATGTAAAGTGTATGAAAACATTACCAATTTTAATTACAAAGGAAAATATTTTATGAAAAAACTACTATTATCATCTTTGTTATGTTTTTTGTTGTTTTGTTCCGTAAGTTGTGTTTCTCCTATGGATAGTATTACAAAAATAAATTATTCGAATTACGCTAAAATAAAAAATGGTATGAATTACAGTGAAGTTTGTGATATATTAGGTGGAAAAGGCAAACTTGGTACTTCTGTCGGATATGGGGGAGAAACATTAGCATACTATTCATGGGAATATGATGGTCTAATGGGATACAGAGTAATTATCGTGGGTTTTGATAACGGACGAGTTTCTGCTAAATCACAAGTAGGATTATAGAATGGATTGGCTATCTGTTTTACCGTTCAGGCTTTTCCCCGACGCGCATACCCCAAAAGTGTTTTTTCTTGCTTTTGGATTGGGCTAAGTATGTAACAAAGTGTCGTTGGTTTTTCAATTTCGGCGTTAAATTGGATGCTATTATCCGTGATATTTTATCAATAACTGTTGGCGCAATAGACACTATAAACATATATCCACTTGGTTTTGAAGAATATTTACTAAACACTAACAAGATTTTGTTGAAACGAATAAAATAAGCTGATGAATGGAAAAACCCTTTAGAAAAGTATGAACACTTCTTAGTTTTAGATGCATTGTATGAATATTTAATTATAGATGGGTTACCCGAAGCGTTAAGCGTGTTTATAGAAGAAAGATCTTACATGGATGTAACTAAGGTTATTAAAGAAATTTACGATAATTATCTTGCGGATATGGATTCTTATAATGTATCAAACGAAACGATATTAAAGACACATAATGTTTATAGAAATATTTTTGCTCAATTAAATAAGGAAAGCCAGAATTTTAAGGTTACACAAATAGAAAAAGGAAAATCCAATAGAGATTACTTTAATGCGTATCAGTGGTTAGAAATTGTAAGAACAGTTTATTGTAACAAGAAAAAGACGGGCAAAGTAAATTCATCCTAAACATATAGTTGACGCTTTTTAGGTTGTTATGTCTTACTGTTGTAGTAGCAGATAAAAAAATTAGTTATTCTTTGGTAACAGCGACTTCTTGAAGGGTAATGTTATTTTTTAAGCAAGTATAAAAGTTGTCTATAATAGTATTGCGGTAGTTAAAGAGAGAAGTTTTACAAACATGACAATAGTTTGCAAGTTCCCAATTGGATAGTTTTTTGTTTTCAACATAAACAGCATTAAAAACTAAAAAATAATTTGACTTACCAAATAGATAATCTAAATAATAGTAATTATAGATTAAGATAAAAACATCAAAATACTGCTTATTGTCGGAATGTATAGCTTGTTTTATAGCGGTTTCTTTTTTAGTTAAATCTCTGTCTTTGGTAGAAGTTTCCATAAAACAGATTATAGTAGATATTTACCCAAACGAATTCCATCTTTTATGGAATAGCATAAAGCGGTGGTGTTTACTGTCTTGCACAGCATAAAATATGCAACATATTTTGACGGTAGATTATTTAACGGCGATATTAACTCAACAACGGTAATGTTAAATCAATAATGATAATATTTAGCCAACAATATTTTAAAAGGCAACCATGTTAAGTGATTGCCTATTTTTGTTTACACAAAAAAAGAGTCCGGCGTTAATTAACGCCAGACCCAAAAAGTTTTACACTTTTAAAAACCTATTGATTTATTTAATGAATTTCTCAAAAACCATTGCACTTAGTTTGACAATTTGTTTTAATTCCTAAAAAATATAGATGAAGGTTCAGATAATGCAAACTAGTGACAGCTAAATACGTTTTTGGGGCTTAGCGATATTTAGGTCTAGTTAGCATCCAAATAATCCATAATCCACCGGTACAAACTGTCATTATAAAATCGACAAATCCGTTATACACTATTGGTATAGGCTGATGATCGTTTTGAGAATTGCTTGAAGACGAACTTTGATTTACAATATTTATCGGTTTGTCTTGATCTTTCTTCATATTTTTTGTTTCTGCTCCGCAATGAATACAAACAACAGCATCGTCATCGATTTCTTTTCCGCATTTGTGACAAAACATAATAATTCTTTCTCCTTAAAACTTATTAAACATATTATATCAAACGTTTTGTAGGATGTCAACATTTTGTAGGAGATTTTTCATAAAATAAAAATATGAAAAATAATTATTTTGGGAAAATGCTCAAAACTCTGCGATTGGAAAAAGGCATCAGTCAACGAGAACTCGGAAATGCTTTAGGGGTTGTTAATCAGACAATAAGTTTTTGGGAATCCGGTAGCCGTGAACCCGATTTAGATATGTTATTAAAAATCGCAAATTATTTTAATGTGCCGGTAAATTTATTGTTGACGGACGACATATAAAAACATAGCCCGACCGTTATGTAATTGTATATTGCAAAAAGTATTAATGCTAATTAAATATTTTTTTAATCAAGGTAAAAAGTTATTATGTTTTATAGCAAACCTTTTCATCTACGAAACTTAAAATACGGGGGTTAGGGAAAGATATTTACAGATAGCTAACGGAAAATCTAAGGCATACGCAAGTTATAATTTGGACGGGTTTTATGTAGGGTTAAAACATATTTCTTGACTATCGGCGTTTAATTTAGTACAATAGTTAAAACCTTAACAGGAGTAAAGCGATGCGCGGATATTTAATAGTCAACGGATTTTTAAATACTTCTAAGTATTACGGCATATATCAACTACTGACGACAGCGTTTAACGATTACGGAATACGGCTAGATTTGATTTCCGCAGACCGTTTAAGTTCGGCAAAAGATTTTCCGACACGACCGGACTTTGCGATTTTTTGGGATAAAGATTACTACCTTGCGGATACGCTTACCAAAGACGGCGTAAAACTTTTTAACAGTGCATTGTCCGTTTTGTATTGCGACAATAAAATTTTAACATATAAAAAATTGACCGAAGCGAAAATCGACGTTCCCGAAACCGTAGTCGCGCCTAAAACGTTTGAAAACGTGGGGTATTCCGACTTAGGGTTTGTAGACAGGGCGGTAAAAAAACTAGGGCTTCCCGTAATAATAAAGCAAGCGTACGGTTCGTTCGGCGAGCAGGTGTATCTTGCAAGCACCTTAGAGCAAGCCAAAGACATAGTAACGAAAATCGCACCGAGAGAGTTTTTGTTTCAAAAATTTATTAAGACTAGCAAAGGCAAAGACCTTCGCATAAATGTGGTAGGCGACAAAGTCGTTGCAACAATTTTGCGGTATAACGAACACGATTTCCGTTCTAACATTACGCTTGGCGGAAGTATGAAGCCTTATACCCCCAACCCCGAACAAGAGCGGTTGGCGATAAAAACATGCAAGGCGTTAGGTCTGGATTTCGCAGGGGTAGACGTTTTGTTCGGAGAAGACGACAAACCTATTATATGCGAAGTAAATTCTAATCCGCATTTCAAAACCACGTACGAGTGTACCGGTATAAATCTAGCCGAAAAGATTGTCGAGTACGTAAAAAACAAACTATGTTAAAGGGCTATTTGATTTACGACAAGGCGGGTGTAGAGCGAAACACTTGGTTTATAGAACGGCTTATAGAACGTGCAAAACAAAAAGGCGTTGACTTACAGACGGTTTTAACCGACGACGTTAAAAACAAAGCCCTGCCCGACTTTTGTATAGTAAGGGCAATTTCGCCCCGAACAAACGCATATTACCAAAGCAAAGGCGTAAAAGTTTTTAATAATTTTAAAACTTCCGAAACGGCAAACGACAAGTATAAAACTTATCTTTTGGCAAAGAAATTAAACGTACCCGTAATGCCGACGTTTTTACCGCAAGAAGAAACGGGTTTTCCGATAGTGATTAAAAGCGTAGACGGACACGGCGGGGCGGAAGTTTTTATGGCGACCGACCCAAAAAGCCAAGAGCAAGCGGTTGCCCTGTTAAAAGACAAAAGATACATAAAACAAAAGGTGTGTTCTAATACGGGTAAAGATTTAAGGGTATACTGTTTAGGAAAAAGAATTCTGGCAGGCGTACTTAGAACTTCCGACACCGACTTTAAAAGCAACTATTCGTTGGGCGGAACAGTAGAGTTAAAAAAACCGCCGTTAAGGTGCAGACGAATTGTGAAAAAACTATACAAAGAACTTAACTTCGATTTTATAGGAATAGATTTCGTGTTCGATAACGGTAAACCCGTTTTAAACGAACTGGAAGACCCCGTAGGCAGTCGTATGCTTTATAAGGTTAAACGTATCGACGTAGCCGAAGAATATATAAATTACGTGCTTAAAAAGGTAAAAAGCGACAAAAGTTATAACGTGGCGAGCAAGTTACAATAAAGGCGTAGTTTTATTAGAACGCAAAACGAAAACTCGAGTTTTATACTGCCTTTTAACAAATTAAAAAGCAGTATGTACAGACTAAATAAATCGTAATTATTAAACAACCGACCGAGAGTTTTTCTCTCGGTTGGTTGTGTTAGTTTGTTGTTATTAACCGGTTATAATTTTAACCGTGTTATCGGAAGATTGTTTAATAAATTTTTCTAAATAAACTTTTAGCCCTTCGGGGTTTTTTACACCGCGACAATTTATATCCCATTTACCAACGGCGTCTACGCTTATGTTTCCGTAATTAAAAATTCTTCCCATAAAAGACTGACTGATGTTGACCGAATAAACCCCAAGAAAAATAGTGGTTTTTTCGCTTTTAGAAAACACGCCTTTTCTACTGATTATCTTCCCGTCGTAGAATTCTATGACTTCTTTCTTAAACTTAACTATGTCGCAAATAATTTTAATTAGCGGTATAATCAACCAAAACAAAATAATTCTTTTAAAAGTAAACGCCGGCAGAACGCTCTTTTTTACTATGTATTCCGGTTTCATATTTAACTCCCTTAAAGTTTTTTATTATTATATACCAAAAAATTTGGTAAGTCAAGAATTTTACCAAAATTGTTGGTATTATTTTTTTGATATGAAAACGATAAGATTTAAGGAAAATTTAAAAACTTTAAGGGTTTCTTTCGGACTATCGCAAGAGCAACTTGCAAAAAAGTTGTCGGTTAATCAGCGAACGGTCAGTGCGTGGGAAAAGGGAATTTGCGAGCCTAGTTTTTACGCGCTGACTTTAATGAGTGAATTGTTTGACGAGAGTGTAGATTCTATATTGTATTAAAAACGAACGGGTTACCTGTTCGTTTTTTTAATGGAATTCGTAGTTAAATAAGGGTTTACGCAATTTAGAATTTGTGTTAAAATACAAGCGAGCAAAATTGCTTGCAAAGGTTTGTAAGCCGTATTTTAACAGAAAAGACAACTCGACTAATCAAAGGTCGAGTTTTTTTATGCACGAAAAATGCTTGATAAAATCTTTTACGCGTGCTATAATAACTTTGCTAAACAAATCGAATACATTGAAAGAGAATACTTTTTTAAAAAGGGATATTCTATTTTTTTGTATAACCTAACTTAATATGAATTTGGCGAAAACGCAAATTTCACGGGTTAGGTTATAGTGGATTTATCTCTTTTCTAATTTCGGTTTGTTTAGCGACAATCGAAGTTTGCGTTTTTGTGCGTCGACTTCGGTCGGCGCATTTTTTATATATACGGTTTATAAGCACACTGCAAGCCGAAAAACAGCATATGTGTTTTAAAAGAAAGCGTATGTAAAAAAATAAAATTCGTTTATACTTGTAAATCGCTCTGGAAAACAATACTAATTTTAGCGGTAACGACGAAATTTTTACTTTTTCGTTGTAGTTTGATTTTATTTGTGTTATAATACCTTTGCGACATATTTTAATAAAATCCGCTCAGGGGCATACTAAGATAAAAGCGTATGCTCTCCCTTTGAGTGGGTAAAATGTGTCGCAACATAGAGAGATGCGTTTTTTGGTGCGTCTCTTACGGGACGCACATTTTTTTATAAAGGAGAGTAAATTCGGTGGAGATTAATCGTCAGGAACTAGAAAAGGTTTCGGTACACAGTTTGCGGGATATTGCAAGAGATATAGGCGTTACCGCGTCTACTTCTATGGCGAAAGACGATTTAATAAACGCCATACTCGATATTAAAGAAGGTCGTGCGCAACCGCGATTCACCAAGGTCGGCAGACCCAGACTTAAAACGTACAAGTCGGGCGAACTTAAAGAATTCTTTTCGCAACCGCAAGACACCGAGCAAATCCGAAAAGAAGCGTATGAAAAAGCCGTAGATACGCTTGTCGAAAAAATAAGGAAAATGCTTTTAAACGAATATAAACGCTAAAAAAAGACTGTCCGACGGGCAGTTTTTTTTAGCGTTAAAGCGGTGCGAATATAACGTTTTTAAAAAACAAGCATAATTTAAATAATGTATACATTTTGTTACGTTTTAAAAACAACATAAAACGCATAATCGTGCAGACAAAAAAGTTTAACGATTGCGTAAAATTTTTGTTTAGTTATTGAAATTTGTCGATAATTGTAGTACAATGTTATCGAATAGGGGATAGGAGAGTTATATGATATATAATCCCTTGGAAGAATTTGACGGTAAATTCAAAAATCTTCATCTGGAAAAGACAAAAGAATACCTAGAAAAACTGGTTAAGCAGTCGGAAATAAATGTAGAAGAAAACAGAAAGACGGTAAAACAATACGATACGCTTAAAGACAGTCTTTCTAAAATAAAAAAGAAAATGGGGCTTTGGCGGTTTTTAATGGTTTTAACGTGCATAACGCTAATTCTTATTCCGTTGGCGATTATAAAAATCAACCCTAAAATAAAAGATTTAAAAAATCAAACGGAGCAAGCCGACAAAAAAATCAGAGAGTTGCTTGCGCTTGCCTATCGCCAAATGCAACCGCTTAACGACCTGTTTGCCGACGGTGACGCCTTAAAGATTATAGAATCTACCGTTCCGACGCTTTCTTTTTCCGATTGTTTTTCTGCCGAACAAGAAACGGATATGCGTATCAATTACGATTTTAACGACTTCAAAAACGACGAACAGTCTACCATAGAAGTTTTGGCAGGGCATTACAACGAAAACCCGTTTGTGTTCGAAAAGAAACTTATTCATAAAACGGCAATGCAAATTTACCACGGTTACAAAACCATTTATTGGACGGAAACATACAGGGACAGCGAAGGGAAAACCCGTACCAGAACAAGGTCCCAAACGTTGCACGCATCGGTTACAAAACCCAAACCCGTTTATTCTACGCAGGTTTTACTAAACTACTGTGCGCAAGGGGGACCCGAACTTTCGTTTACGAGAGACGCCACTCATTTAGAAACAAAAAACGATAAAGAAATAGACCGATACGTAAAAAGGGGCGAAAGGAAAATTAAAAAACTGACGGACAAAGCCGTAAAGCAAAACAAAGAATTTACGGGTATGTCTAATTCCGATTTCGAAGTTCTTTTCGACGCGCTAGACAGAACCAACGAAGTTCAGTTCAGAACGCTGTTTACTCCGCTTGCGCAGACTAATATGGTAGGGCTTATACGTTCTCGGTCGGGGTACGGCGACGACTTTAATTTTATAAAAAGAAACAGAACAAACAAAATAGTTTCTCAGCACAGCCAAGGTCGAGAAATAACTTTAACCCCTTCGGAATTCCGTTCGTATTCTTACGATGTTATAAAAGATAATTTCATAAACAAAAACGCAGACTATTTTAAGGCGGTATATTTCGATTTTGCTCCGCTTTGGGCAATTCCGATATACCAAGAAAGACCCGTGCACGCGTTAAAACCCATACCCGACTATTCGCAAAAATACTCGTATAAAGAATGCGAGTCGCTGTCGAATATGGTAGACTCGGAGCGTGTGGTTCACCCTAATACCAAAACGCCTGCGATTTTGAAATCGTCTTTCGTTCGTTCTCAAAACGAAGTAGACGAAATATGCGTTTCGGCGTACTCGTACGATATTATGCCCAGGGTAGATTTTATTCCGGTTTTCGGCGGAGACGGGCATATGCACAGCGTACCCGTTCCGTGGGACGAATACATACCGCTAAAAGCCGAAAACAACTTTTTCGTCAGCGTGTTAGAGCGCGCTAAAAACCGCAATATCGTTGCAAAACACAATGGTGTTTGTATATTTAATTAACAAAAAAGCATAAGGAGAAACAAAAAAATGGCAAACCAATTAGACGAATTGAACCCCGAAATAAGGGAAGAAGGGCTAGACGCAAACGTTATAGCAAAAAAACTTCCGGCGACGGTAGGCGTCGGTTCTAAGATTTTTGAAATTTTGTTGTGGATATGCGGAATTATTCCCGGCGTTATATTTTTGTTTAAAAAGATAAACGCGCAAAAACATTTCGACCAACTTCAACAAAAAATTCAAAGAAACGCTTCTCAAATCGACAACTACTTAGAACAGCGCGTTGTCGTTTTGCAAAACTGCGCGCGTCTTTTAGACAAGGCTATCGACCTAGACAAAAGCACGTTCGAAAACATTGCAAAGTATCGTTCGGGCAACGTTAAAGATACCGAAACGGCACGTAACGAACTTAGCGGTCAGGTAGACAATATTTCTAAAAACATAAATATCGCTATGGAAAGCTACCCCGAACTCGCTTCGCACAAAGAAATTGCCGACGCTATGCAACAGAATATGTACTTGCAAAGGGAAATTACCGCGTCGAGAGAACTTTATAACGACACCATAAACGAATGGAACAAAGACATTTTCGTTTGGCCTACCAAAAAAATCGTTGCAGCCAAAAACGGATACACTACCAGAATTCCTTTTATCGCTTCTCAGGAAATTAAACAAAAAGCCAAAGACGTGTTCTTTTAATTCGGTATAGATAAGCGTTAGTATAAAAAAAACGGAGAATATAAAATGGACGACGAAAAACGCATTAACGATTGGGAACGTATGATAGCGGGCAAACTGTATAATTCCGCAAGCAAAGACATAGCAAAACAACACGCAAGGGGGCTTGTCGGGTGCGAGCGCTTTAATAAAATATCCGTTAGGCGTACGACAGCCAAAAGAAAAGCGTTAGAAAAGTTGATACCTTCTTGCAAGGGCAAAAGTTTCGGCGTGTTCGCCCCCTTTTATTGCGAGTACGGTGTAAATATTTTAGTCGGAAAAGAATGTTTCGTAAACTATAACTGCACCTTTTTAGACGTATCGCCCATAACGTTGGGCGACGGAGTTTGGATAGGCGCAAATGTAACGCTCGCAACCCCTAACCACCCGCTTTTAGCCGAAGAACGCTTAAACGCAGACTACCCCGACGGCAGGCACGACCTAGAATATTCCGAACCCATAACCATAAAGGACGGGTGCTGGATATGTTCGGGCGCGATTGTTTGCGGTGGCGTTACCATAGGCGAAAACAGTATAGTCGGGGCAGGCGCGGTAGTAACGCGCGACGTTCCGCCAAACAGTATAGTTATGGGTATTCCCGCAAGAGTCGTTAGGCAGGTAGACGAGCAGGACCGTATGGATGTATGGGAAACGTACGTCAAAAATCAAACGCCTTTGTCTGTCAGAAAGGGTAAAAACAAATAGCGTAAAAAGTCGGAGTCGGTAAACGATGAATATAACCGAAGAACTGTTTAAGTTTAAAGATTTAAAGTATAAAGAATTTAATCAAAGTTTAATACCTACCGTAAACCCCGACACGGTTATAGGGGTAAGAACGCCCGTTCTTCGAGATTATGCAAAAAAGGTAAAAGGCCGAGCGGAAGATTTTTTAAACGAATTACCGCACGCGTATTACGAAGAAAATAATTTGCACGCCTTTATAATTTCTTTAACGGAAAACTACGACGAGTGCGTAAAAAGGTTAAACGAGTTTTTGCCGTACATAGACAATTGGGCGACCTGCGACGGAATTCGCCCCAAACCATTTAAAAAAAACAAGCAAAGTCTTTATGCGGAAATTTGCAAATGGATAAAGTCTAAACACGTTTACACGGTAAGGTTTGCCGTGTTAATGCTTATGACTTATTATTTAGACGACGATTTTTCGCCCGAGCACTTAAAATTAGTGGCAGAAATAAAGTCTGACGAATTTTACGTAAAAACCATGCAGGCTTGGTATTTCGCTACGGCGCTTGCCAAACGGTGGGACTACGCTATCGAGTACCTTAAAGACAATCGACTGCCTGTGTGGGTTCATAACAAAACCATTCAAAAAGCCGTCGAAAGTTACCGCATAACTCTTGACCGAAAGCAATATTTAAAAACGCTTAAAATTAAAAACAGATAAAATAAAACGCGCTACTATTTACATTTGGTAAACGGTACGGCGCGTTTTTAATTTTAGTTTTTAAGCGTATAAAAATTTTATTCTTCTTCTGCGATAGAAAGGGGTTCTTCTTCTTTTATTTCGCAGACGGCATTTTCGCTTTGGTTAAGTCGTTTTTTTGCGACTGCTTTTTTAATAAAGAACACGGCGTAATACACGACCATACCTACGGCTATTGCTTTTACAAGGTCGAACGCCACGGTAAGTACAAACGTTAAAATCAATACCGAAATGTTTAACGGGTTGCGTGTTTTTATAATTTTAACAAACTCTCTCCATTCGCTCATATTATATGCTACCACAAACAATATGGCAGAAATTACAGGCATAGGTATAAGTGAAGCGTACGGTATAAGCAAAACCAAAACAAGCAACAACACAAGCGCGTGCGTCATACCGGCAACGGGCGAGCGACCGCCGTTCTTTACGTTGGCGGCGGTTCTGGCAATAGCGCCGGTGGCGGGTATTCCGCCAAAAAATCCTACGCATATGTTACCCACGCCTTGTGCGATAAGTTCGGTGTTAGAGTTGTGTTTGTCGTTTATCATTCCGTCGCTTACCACACACGACAACAAAGATTCTATTCCGGCAAGAAGCGAAATGGTCAGCGCGTTGGGGAAAAGCGTTAGTATTTTGTTAAAAGTAACTGTGGGCAAATTGAATTTAGGCAATCCCGATTTCAAAGTATAAAGCGTTCCGATAGTGTTGACGCTAAGGTTTGCAACCGAAACGGCGACCGCACCCACCAAAACCGCGATTAGCGAACCGGGGATTTTTTTGCAAAGTTTCGGCCAAAAAATCAAAACGGCAAGCCCGACAACGCCTACTAACACCGCCCAAAGGTTTACGGTAGAAATATGCGTAAACACCAAGCCCAACTTGTCAAGCGTTTCTATCGCGTTAGTACCGTCGGGATAGGTCAGCCCTAAAAACTCTTTTAACTGACCTATGACCAGCGTTACGGCGATACCGCCCGTAAAACCCACGGTTATGGGGTGTGGAATAAACTTTATTAAAGAACCTACCCTGCAAATTCCCAGTATAACCAAAATTATGCCTGCCATTATCGTTGCCAGCATTAACCCTTCTATACCGTGCGTTGCTATAATTCCGGCAACGATTGTGGCGAAAGCGGCTGTCGGGCCGGAAATGTTTACACGGCTTCCGCCGAGTGCGGAAATAACAAAGCCCCCTA
>CAYYYD010000038.1:0-11916 GCA_964475885.1 uncultured Christensenella sp. | reverse complement strand
ATGTTAAACGCGTATATATTTATTATTGTATCGGTTATATAAAATTTTGGCGGTTAGCGTATGTTTTACGCCTGTTCCGTGGATTTAAAAATTTGATAAAAAAATTTAAAATTATTCTGCTAAACTGTTGACAAAACATTTTAAATGTATATAATATAAATTAGCACTTGAAAGGCGAGAGTGCTAATTTATAGTAGGAGGCAGATATATGAAAGTAAAACCTTTATTTGACAAAGTCGTAGTAGAGAGTGTAGAAACAGAAGAAAGAACGGGTAGCGGATTTATATTACCTTCCGCTTCGCAAGAAAAACAGCAGATGGCAAAAGTTATTGCCGTAGGCCCCGGCGGGAATGTAGACGGCAAAGAAATTGTTATGCAGGTAAAAGTAGGGGATAAAGTTTTTTATTCTAAATACGCAGGTAGCGAATTCAAAGTCGACGGAAAGGAATTGACGATAATTCGTCAAAGCGATATTCTGGCAGTAATCGAAGATTAAGGAGATAAAATATTATGGCTAAACAGTTAAAGTACGGCGAAGAAGCCAGAAAGGCTCTTCAAAAGGGTGTAGACACGTTGGCAGACACCGTTAAAATTACGCTTGGACCTAAGGGTAGAAACGTGGTTTTAGAAAGGAAATTCGGCGCACCGCTTATTACTAACGACGGTGTAACCATTGCAAAAGACATAGAGTTAGAAGACGCTTTCGAAAATATGGGCGCAAGCCTTGTTAAAGAAGTTTCTACTAAGACAAACGACGTTGCGGGCGACGGCACGACCACGGCGGTAGTGCTTGCTCAGGCAATGATAAACGAAGGTTTAAAAAACGTTGCGGCAGGCGCAAACCCCATTATTTTAAAGAAAGGTATTAACGGCGCTGTAAATGTTGCGGTAAACCGCTTAAAAGAAATAAGCAAACCCGTAAAAGATAAAACTTCTATCGGGCAGGTAGCGTCTATTTCCGCAGGCGACGAAACTGTCGGCGCGCTTATTTCCGAAGCGATGGAAAAGGTCGGTAAAGACGGTGTTATTACCATAGAAGAAAGCAAAACTATGAAGACCGAACTAACCACCGTAGAAGGTATGCAATTCGACAGGGGCTACGCTTCTGCTTATATGGTAACCAATACCGACAAAATGGAAGCGGTTTTAGAGTCGCCCGTTATTTTAATTACCGATAAAAAGATTTCGTCTATTCAAGAGATATTGCCTATCGTAGAACCTATCGCTCAACAGGGTATGCGTCTTTTGATTATTGCCGAAGAAGTAGAAGGCGACGCTTTGGCGGCGCTTGTAGTAAACAAGTTGAAAGGCGTGTTTAACTGCGTTGCGGTAAAAGCGCCCGGTTTCGGCGACAGAAGAAAGGCAATGCTAGAAGACATAGCAGTTTTGACAGGCGGTACGGTTATTTCCAGCGAACTGGGTTACGAATTCAAAGACGTTACGTTAGATATGTTGGGTAAGGCACAGACGGTTAAAGTAGACAAAGACAATACCACCATTATTAACGGCGCAGGCAGACCCGAAGAGATAGAAGCAAGAAAGCAGGCTATTAAATCGCAGATAGAAGTTACCACTTCCGATTACGATAAAGAAAAACTTCAAGAACGCCTTGCAAAACTTTCGGGCGGTGTTGCGGTTATCAACGTAGGTGCGGCAACCGAAATAGAAATGAAAGAAAAGAAACTCCGTATAGAAGATGCCCTAAACGCAACTAAGGCGGCTGTACAAGAAGGTATCGTTCCCGGTGGCGGAATCGCGCTAATTTCTACCATTAAAGAATTAGAGAAGTATGCCGAAACCTTGACAGGCGACGAAAAGACGGGTGCTCAAATCGTGCTTAAAGCCGTTCAGTCGCCCTTACGCCAGATTGCTCTAAACGCAGGGTTAGACGGTGCGGTAATCTTAAACGAGATTTTAAAAGCCGACAAAGAAAACTACGGCTTCAACGCACTTACCAACGAATATACCGATATGGTTAAAAGCGGTATTATAGACCCGACCAAGGTTACACGTTCTGCACTAGAAAACGCGGCTTCGGTTGCAGGCGTATTCTTAACGACCGAAACGGTTGTTGCCGATATTAAAGAACCCGAACCCCCGCAAATGCCTAATGCAGGTATGGGCGGTATGTACTAATACCAAAACTTAAAAAACAAAAAAACTCTCAATCGTCCGATTGAGAGTTTTTTATATGTCCGATAAACCCAGTAGGTAGTCTGCCGACACTTTAAAGAAAACGGAAAGGTTAAAAATGTTGGTCGCAGTCGGTTCCGACTGATTTCTTAACCATTTAGAAACCGCTCGCTGAGAAACGCCCACAGCCTTTGCGACGGTCATTTGCGAATACTTGTTTATACACATTAAAGTCTTTAAATTTTCACTGAAACACATTTTTGGCATAACTCAATTTTAGAACTATTATTCTAAAAATACTTGACATAGAACTATAGTTCTAGTAAAATATCTGTATTACAAAGGAGAAGAGTTATGAGTAAAGCAAGAAAAATCGTTTTAGTGTCGGCAATTTCGGTATGGATAGGTTTTGTCGTATGCGGAATTGTATTGGGGTTTTGGCACAATCATCGACTAACTAAAATTGCTAGGGTAGAATCGACTTGCGCGCAAACGGGTTTAGAAGAATATTACGTTTGTTCTTGCGGAAAAATGTTTTCCGACGACCAAGCGGTAAACGAAATCGAGTCGGTACCCGTAATAGAAAAAACCGAGCACAAGTATAAATTCAAAGGTTTGTTGACCGAAGAGAGCGAAGTCGAATGCCCCGGTTTGTTCGAGTGTGAAGAATGTTTGGGTACGGCGGTGCTATCCGTTAGTTACGACGATGTAAAAATACCCGTTTTGTGTTTTAGCGGAGATATTAGCGGAATGTCAAAAGAAAACAGAGTTACTGTCGGCGTAAGCTATAACGACGGCGAGCAAAGTATAGATTGCGACGCAACACTTAAATGGCAGGGTTCTTCTTCTATAGGTTTCCCAAAAAAGAATTATACGATGAAATTGTTAAAAAAGGGGACTACTAAAAAGAATAAAGTAGAAATGCAAAGCGGTTGGGGAAAAGAAGATAAGTATTGTTTAAAAGCCAACTACATAGATTTTTCTCAATCCAGGAACGTTGTTTCGGGTAAAATATACAGTCAAATCGTAAAATCCAGAAACTTAAACGACCAAGTCGAAAAACTGAGTAACGGCGGTGTGGTAGACGGGTTTCCCGTTTTAATATATATAAACGGTAATTATCAGGGGTTGTATACCTTAAACATTCCTAAAGACAAATGGATGTTCGGTATGGAAGACGACGAAGAAAACGACGATGTAATAACCAAGCAGGCGGTTTTGATGGGCGACGGCTGGACAAACGCAACGGCGTTAAGAGAAAATGTAGACGGCAATTATTCGTCGTTTGACCTTGAATACTGTTCTACAGAAGATACTATCGGCGACGACTGGGTTTTAGAAAGTTTTAATTCTATGATAGATTTTATAAACAATAACGACGGCGAACAGTTTAAAAACGGAATATCCGATTATGTTTGCGTAGAAAGAACCATAGATTCTATGATATATACTTGGTTTATAAACGCCTTAGATAACGTAGCGAAAAATATTTTATGGGTTACGTACGACGGGGTACATTGGTTTTCTTCTATGTACGATATGGACGATACTTGGGGTATTTATTGGGAAGGTTCTAAAATTTCGCAAGGCAATTACGATTTTTGGTTAGAAGGCGCAAGAACAAACGTGTTGTGGCAAAAAATATGGGTTAACTACAAAGACGAAATTACGCAAAGGTATTTCGAATTGCGATTAAGCGTTTTAAGTAACGAGAATATCAAAAAGGAATTTAAAACTTTTTTAGACGGAATACCGGAATTTGTTTTGCAAAGCGAAAAAGAAAAATGGCCGGAGGTACCCAGCATAAACCATAGCGGTTACGAAGACATTGTTACCTTTTTAAACGAGTCTACCGCCATACTAGACGACTATTTCTTAAAAAGAATACATAACTAAAAACTAATATAAAAACACTGCTCTCCGTTACATAACGGAGAGCAGTGTTTTTTTAAAGATTAAAATTTGATTTTTTCTTGTATATAATCTTTTAGTTCGGCAATAGGAATTCTTACTTGTTCCATAGAATCTCTGTCGCGGACGGTTACGCATTTGTCTTCTGCCGACTCGAAGTCGTAGGTAACGCAGTAGGGGGTACCTATTTCGTCTTCTCTGCGGTAACGTTTACCTATAGAACCCGTTTCGTCGTAATCTACCGAGAAGTGTTTAGAAAGTTCTTCGTAAATTTTCGTAGCGCCGTCCGAAAGTTTTTTAGACAAGGGCAATACGGCTACCTTATAAGGTGCAAGCGCGGGGTGTAGGTGTAAAACCACCCTTACGTCGTTTTCGCCGACGGTTTCTTCGTCGTAAGCGTCTACCAAAAACGCAAGCGCTACACGGTCTGCACCCAAAGAAGGTTCTACTACGTACGGCACGAAGCGTTCGCCCGTTTCTTGGTTGAAGTAGGTAAGGTCTTTACCGCTGTGGTTTTGGTGCTGAGAAAGGTCGTAATCGGTTCTGTCGGCAATGCCCCAAAGTTCGCCCCAACCGAACGGAAATAAAAATTCGAAGTCGGTGGTCGCCTTAGAATAGAAGCAAAGTTCTTCGGGGTCGTGATCGCGAAGCCTTAAATGGTCTTTGTTCATACCTAAATCTAACAAGAATTTGTAGCAGTAATCTTTCCAATACTTAAACCAATCTAAATCGGTACCGGGCTTGCAGAAAAATTCCAATTCCATTTGTTCGAACTCTCTGGTTCTAAACACGAAGTTGCCGGGCGTAATTTCGTTTCTGAACGATTTACCTATTTGGCAAACGCCGAAAGGAAGTTTTTTTCTTGATGCGCGTTGAACATTGTTAAAGTTTACAAAGATACCCTGTGCAGTTTCCGGACGAAGGTAAACGGTGTTGGTATTGTCTTCGGTAACGCCGATAAAAGTTTTAAACATTAAGTTAAACTTTTTAATTTCGGTAAACTGTTTACCGCCACATTCCGGACAAGCGATGTTATGTTCTTTAATGTATTCGCTCATCTTTTCGAAACTCCAACCTGCGGGGTTGTCGTTTAAGCCGTTTTGAAAGGCGTAATCTTCTATTAACTTGTCGGCTCTGTGGCGAGCCTTACATTGTTTGCAATCCATAAGCGGGTCGGAAAAACCGCCCAAATGCCCCGAAGCCACCCACGTTTCGGGGTTCATTATAATAGCGCTGTCAAGACCTACGTTATACTTGTTTTCTTGAACGAACCTTTTCCACCACGCTTTTTTTACGTTGTTTTTAAATTCTACGCCCAACGGACCGTAGTCCCAAGAATTTGCAAGACCACCGTAAATTTCCGAACCGGGGAAAATAAAGCCTCTGCCTTTGCAAAGGTTGACTATCTTTTCCATTGTTGCTTTAATTTTTAATTCTTCCATAATGCCACCAAAAAGTTTATTTTGTAATATTTTACCGCATACCGATAAAATAGTCAAGTTATATTGGCAGGCGATTTAACAAACAAAATGCTATTTTTATAAAATTTTACTTTTGATTTTTAAAAAGATATGATATACTTTATCTATTAAATATTATTTCGCAGGTTTTTTATGGTAGAAGCAACTAACTTTATAGAACAGATTATCAACGAAGAACTAGAAAGCAAAAAGGTCAGCGGTGTGTATACACGCTTTCCGCCCGAACCTAACGGTTATCTTCATATAGGGCACGCAAAATCTTTGTGCATAAACTTCGGCGCAAAAGAAAAGTATAACGGCAAGTGCAATCTTTTTTTCGACGACACCAATCCGTCGAAAGAAAAGACGGAGTTCGTAGACGCCATTAAAGAAGACATTAAATGGCTTGGCTTTACTTGGGATAAAGAGAATTATGCATCCGATTATTTCGAACAGATTTTCGAGTACGCCGTAGAACTTATTAAAAAGGGCAAGGCTTTCGTTTGCGATATGACGCCCGAGCAAATTTCTTTAAACCGCGGTACTCTTACCGAGCCGGGTAAAGAAAGCCCCTATCGTAACAGAACGGTAGAAGAAAACTTGCAACTGTTTTACGCTATGCGCGACGGCGCTTTTGCCGACGGAGAAAAATGTTTGCGCGCAAAAATAGATATGGCTTCGCCCAACATAAATATGCGCGACCCCGTTATTTACAGAATATTACGCCAAACTCATCACAGAACGGGCGACAAGTGGTGCATATACCCTATGTACGATTACGCGCACCCCATTTGCGATTATTTGCAGGGTGTAACTCATTCGCTTTGCACGTTAGAGTTCGAAGACCACCGTCCGCTATACGATTGGGTAGGTATAGAACTAGGCTTTAACCCCAAACCCAGACAGATAGAGTTTGCAAGGCTTAATGTAACCAACTTGGTAATGAGCAAACGCTATCTTAAAAAACTTGTAGAAGAAGGCAAGGTCGACGGGTGGGACGACCCCCGAATGCCTACCTTAGCCGGTATTCGTCGACGCGGTGTTCCCGCCGAAGCGCTTAAAGATTTCTGCCAAAGGATAGGCGTAAGCAAGGCAAATTCCGAAGTGCAGATTTCTTATTTAGAAGCGTGTATCAGAGATTATTTGAATATTCATTCCGAACGTGCTATGGCGGTTTTAAAACCGTTAAAACTTACTATTACAAACTATCCGGAAAATTGCACCGAGCAGTTGGATTTTGAAGTAAACCCCAACGAAGAAGAAAAAAGAACCAGAAAGGTAAACTTTTCTAAAAACGTATATATCGACGCCGAAGACTTTTCTCTTAATCCGCCACCCAAGTATTTCAGGCTTAAAAAAGACGGATACGTAAGGCTTAAAGGCGCATACATAATAAAATGCGACGACGTGATTTTAGACGAACAGGGCAACGTAAAAGAAGTGCTTTGTTCTTATGTGCCGGAATCTAAAAGCGGTAACGATACTTCGGGCATTAAGGTTAAGGGCGTAATTCAGTGGGTAAACTGCGCCGACGCGGTGTCTACGGAAATAAGAAAGTACGGGTATCTTTTATTGGACGAAGAGTATCCCGGTCAAGATTTTTCCGAAAGAATGAACCCCGACAGTTTGACCGTTTACAACGGTTACGTAGAACCGTACGTTTTAGAGTGCGCCGAAGGTACGCCTTTCCAGTTTATAAGAACGGGGTATTATAAGACGATGACGGTTAAAGACAAAAAAGTCGTTAGCGAAATAGTTTCGTTAAAAGACAATTTTAATGTTAAAAAATAAGGAGAGTTTATGCAAAAGGTTTGTTTAGAAATAAATAACGGCAAAAAAATAGATATAGAACTTTATCCCGAACACGCGCCCCTTACCGTACAAAACTTTTTAGATTTGGTAAAAAGCGGTTTTTACGACGGACTGTGTTTTCATAGGGTAATACCGGGGTTTATGATTCAGGGTGGCGGTTTCGTTGCGGAAAACGATGGTTTAAAAGAAAAGAAAGCGTCCAAAACCGTTAAAGGCGAGTTTGCGTTAAACGGCGTTAAAAACGATTTGCATCACGGACCGGGCGTAATATCTATGGCAAGAACCATGTACCCCGATTCGGCGTCGTCGCAATTTTTTATTTGCGTAGACGACGTTCCGCATTTAGACTCGCAGTACGCAGGGTTCGGTAAGGTTTGCGACTTAGAAAGTTTAAAAACCGCAATAGAAATTTCGGGCGTAAGCACCCACAGTTGGGGTTATTACGACGATATTCCCGACCAACCTGTGGTAATAGTAAAAGCCACCGTAATCGAAGAATAAAAACGTTAATGCAAAAACCGAGCGACGCTCGGTTTTTTACGTTTATAAAATTTCTCTGACGGCAAGAACTTCGCCCGAAATCCCGTCTATTAAAAGTGCTTTTAGGTCGTCGCCCTTTTTTAACCCTACGTACCAGTACGGACTTTGGTCTTTAACGATTATTCTTAAAACAATATCCGCCGTAAAATTTCCTTCGTCGTCGTAGTATAAATCTACTAAATCCGATTGACGAGTAGAAAGGTTTTTAAGCGCCGTTCGGTAGTCTATCGCATTTTCGGGCACGATAGAGTTAAGCGTGATTTTTGCGTTATTAGAACCCGACGCTATGTCTAATACGAACTGTTTTTCGGTAAAGTCGGGTACGTACAGTTCGGCAACAAGACTGCACTTTACGGGGTTATACGTAAAGGTCGATTTATAAGTTTCGCCGTTATGCGTTACGCTTGCGGTATACGTAACGTCTTCGGCATACTTGCCCGCCAGTTTTACCGTAAGTTTGCTTGCTTCCCCGTTTAAAAAACCGTATCCTGCTTTTACGGTGTATGTTTCGTCGGAACCTGTAAAAATATCCGAGCGAAGTTCTACCACGTGTTCGGAAAGCGGAATTTCTTTTTCGCAAGCAGAAAAACAGGGTATAACCGTTAAACAAAAAATCAGACAGAACGTCAGGTAAACAAATTTTTTCATATTACAAGATATGGTATAATTCGGTAAATAATACTTAAAAATATAAAATATTAGGCAAAGCGTTGATTTTTTTACGGTTATTTGGTAGAATAAAAACAGTAATAAATTTTAAGGAACGCAAATGAAAAAACTGGTTATAAAAACAGCGGTAATCACTCTTGCCGTAATAATAGCGTTAGTCGGGTTGCTGTTCGGTGCGTTTTGTTTGTTTTCGCCCGTAACCCTTGCTAAGTTTTTCGACGGGGCTGGCAACTATTCTTTGTCGGTAACCTTTTACGAAAAGCAGTATAAAAAAACGCAAGACCTATCTGACCTGTACGTACTGTCGGTAAAACTAGACCAAGGCAAAGACGCACAAAAAACCGAAAGGTATTTGTCGGTTTTTTTGACGACCGACGGCGTTAATGATTATTGCAAAAAATACGACGACACCAACAACGCCTTTACCACTTACGAGTACTTAAACGGTAAATACGTTTGCGCACTGTATTCGGTAAAAGGCATAGACCAAGCGCTTGACTATTTAGAAGAAAGCGTTTGTAACGAGTATAACGATTATAACGGGTATTCCATTTTGCTGGGCGAATATTCTAGTACTCTTTCTAATCAAGAATTAAACAAAATTCTGCAAAGTTTAAACGGTTTAACCGTGCAAAGCCGTTTTAAAGACAGAGATATAAAAATAGTAACCGACCTGCTGGCATAATAGGTGTGGCGTTACAACCTAAATAAAATCCGTCGACAGCCTAACCGTACGGCGTCGGCGGTTTTTTGTTACTAAAAAACCTTTACGGAATTTTAAATTTATAGTATAATATAATTATGAACCGAAATAAAGAAAGTAAAATTGAATATAACCCGACATTCGGCGGATTTCTTTTTACGCTAATGATATGCGCATATGTTATAATTTCGTTTTTGGGGCAACTGTTACTAACGCTTTTCGGCGTTACTAACGGGGTTTTATACTATGCCGTAAACTCAACTTTTTCCGTTATCGCTATATTTTTGGTAATCGTGCCGTTAAAAGCCAAGCGACAAGAAAAAGGGCTGTTCGGTCGTTATTTTAAAAAGTTTAGTTTAGAATACGTTTTTTTAGCCGTTGTTTTTGCTTTCGGTATGTTTATGGGGCTGGGGTTTTTAAACTCTTTAATAGAAAAAGCCTTTCAGGGTATGGGCGTAAATTCTTCTTCGTCGGCGTTACCGCTAAACGGTTTTTTAAGTTATATAGTGTTTGTTGTTTTTTACGCCGTTCTTCCTGCCGTAGTAGAAGAAATTTTTTTCCGCGGACTTTTATACGAAAACCTGCAAGGTTGTAACAAAGTTTTAACCGCACTGTGCATTGCGTTTGCGTTTTCTGTTTACCACGGTTCGGTTTATCAAACGATATACCAGTTTATATACGGCTTGGGTTTAACCGTTTTGGTAATTAAATCGGGTAGTATAATCCCCGGCGTAATAGCGCACTTCGTAAACAATTTTGCCGTTTTAACGATAGAATATTTTAAAATTCCGTTTGACCTTTTTAATCCGATTACCGTTGTAATCGGTATTGCGCTTTTGGTCTTTTTCGTTTTGTTTATGCTGTTAAGTAACCGCCGAACAGAAAAACCTTTACAAGAAAGCGTGCAAAAGTCCGAAGAAAAGATTGGTAAATTTTTTATTCCGTACGGAATATTCGGAATTGCCGTTTGCGTTTTAACTATCGTTTTAGGGGTGCTTATTTAATGATTAAAGTAAATTTGGTAGCCGTGGGCAAAGTAAAGGAAAGATATTTTTCCGACGGTATAAACGAATACGCTAAAAGATTGTCTAGATTTTGCGAGTTTAAGATTATAGAAGTTAAAGAAGAAAACTTCGAAAAGGTAGACAGCTCTTTAATAGATATTATAAAAAAACGCGAAGCAGAACGAATTTTACCTTATGTTAAAGGGTACACGGTAGTTACCGCCATAGAAGGCAAAAAAATTTCTAGTACAGATTTTGCCAAAATACTAAAAACCGCAGGCGACGGTTCAGGCGTTATTACCGTTATAGTCGGCGGTTCGTACGGTTTAGACGACAGTATAAAAAAACTTGCCGATTGCAAAATATCTTTTTCCGATATGACCTTTCCGCATACGATGTTTAGGCTAATGCTTACCGAACAGTTGTATCGTGCCTTTTGTATAAACGGCGGTAGCAACTATCATAAATAATAACATACTTTTAAGTATGGATTTATTTAAAAGACTTAACGAATTTTATGCAGACTTTCCGCTAGAAAAGGGCGTTTTGGGTTACAGTGTAAAAAATCAGCCGATATATTATTTCTGCGTAAAAAAGACCGAACGACCGCGCGTTATAGCAACCTATTCTATTCACGCAAGAGAGCATATAACCTGTAAACTTGCGTTGCTACAAATAAAAGACTATGTAAAAAACGGAACGAGTGGTACGGTTTATTTTGTTCCGATGCTAAACCCCGACGGCGTAAAGATTGCGTTAAACCTAATTCCGCTTTACAAAGCAAACGCCAACGGCGTGGATCTAAACGTAAACTTCGACGCCGAATGGGGGAAGGGTAAACATAATGTAACCATTCGCGGTGCCGAAAACTATATAGGCAAACACCCTTTTTCGGAACCGGAAACTTCGGCAATCAGAGATTTTACTTTAAAAACAAAACCCGACGCGACTTTAAGTTATCATTGCAAAGGCGAAGAAATTTATTATAAGTTTCGTCAGTCGGATACGGATATTAAAAGGGATTATAAATTGGCAAAGGCGGTTGCCGACATTACAGGGTATAAAATTAAAGACGCTTTAGGTTCTGTCGGCGGTTATAAGGATTGGTGTATACAAAAACTTAAAATTCCGTCGCTTACCATAGAAGTCGGCGACGACAAACTTTTGCACCCGCTTTTAACGGATTGCTTAAAAGAGATTTATAAAAAGAATAAAAAAGTTATAAAGGTAATAACGGAAAACCCGATATGGACTTAAAGTATATGGAACTCGCGCTAAAAGAAGCGCAAAAATCAGAAAAGAAAGACGAAGTGCCCGTGGGCGCGGTAATCGTTTTAAACGGACAAGTTATAGCAAAAGCGCATAACTTAATCGAAAAAAAACAGTCGGCAATCGCCCACGCGGAAATAAACGCAATAAAAAAAGCGTGTAAAAAACTTAAAAGTTGGCGGTTATTAGATTGTGAAATGTATGTTACGCTAGAACCCTGTCCTATGTGCGCGGGCGCCATAGCAAACGCCAGAATAAAGAAAGTGTATTTCGGCGCATACGAACCTAAAAGCGGTTGCGCCGAAAGTAAATATAAAATTCTTTCGGATAACGGCTTAAACCATAGCGTAGAGTATCTTGGCGGAATTATGCAAGAAGAATGTTCGCAAATGCTAAAATCATATTTCAAGAAAAA
>CAYYYD010000037.1:0-12250 GCA_964475885.1 uncultured Christensenella sp. | reverse complement strand
GGATTTTTGATGTTCGCTTGTGCGGCGGCAAGTTTCGCAATCGGAACCCTGAACGGCGAGCAAGACACGTACGAAAGCCCTATTTTGTGGCAGAACTCTACCGATGCGGGGTCTCCGCCGTGTTCTCCGCAGATACCGAAGTGCATTTCCGGACGAACTTCTTTACCTAAGCCGACAGCCATTTTCATAAGTTTGCCGACGCCGATTTGGTCGAGTTTTGCGAACGGGTCGTTTTCGAAAATCTTAGTATCGTAATAGGCGTTTAAGAATTTACCTGCGTCGTCGCGTGAGAAACCGTAGGTCATTTGAGTTAAATCGTTGGTACCGAAGCAGAAGAATTCGGCTTCTTTTGCGATTTCGTCTGCAGTTAAGCAAGCCCTGGGAATTTCTATCATAGTACCGACTTCGTATTTAAGCACAACTCCGCTTGCCTTAATTTCGGCATCGGCGGTTTCTACTACGATTTTCTTAACAAACTTCAATTCCTTAGCGTCGCCGACCAGCGGAATCATAATTTCGGGAATTACCTTCCAATTGGAATGTGCTTTCTGAACGTTGATTGCCGCCCTTATAACGGCTTTCGTTTGCATTTTTGCGATTTCGGGATAGGTAACCGACAAACGACAACCGCGGTGCCCCATCATCGGGTTTGCTTCGTGCAGACCTGCGATAATGCTTTTAATTTGTTCTACCGATTTACCCTGTGCGTCTGCAAGCGCCTTAACGTCGGCTTCTTCGGTAGGAACGAATTCGTGAAGCGGTGGATCAAGGAAACGAATGGTAACCGGGTTACCTTCTAACGCTTCGTACAATTTTTCGAAGTCGCCCTGTTGCATAGGAAGAATTTTTTCTAACGCCGTTTCTCTTTCTTCCACCGTATCGGCGCAAATCATTTCGCGGAAAGCGTCTATTCTGTTACCTTCGAAAAACATATGCTCGGTACGGCAAAGACCTATACCTTCGGCGCCGAGTTCACGAGCCTTTTTAGCGTCTTTCGGGGTGTCGGCGTTTGTACGAACGCCGAGTTTTCTGTACTTGTCTGCCCAAGCCATAATCCTTTCGAAGTTGCCGGATATGGTAGCGTCTACCGTTTTGATTTCTCCGTCGTAAATATTACCGGTAGAACCGTCGATAGAAATAATGTCGCCTTCTTTATAAGTTTTGCCCGAAAGAACAAAGGTCTTATTGTCTTCGTCGAAACTCGTAATTGCCGAGCAACCGGATACGCAACAAGTACCCATACCGCGAGCGACTACCGCCGCATGAGAAGTCATACCGCCACGAGCGGTTAATATGCCCTGCGAAGCCTTCATTCCTTCTATGTCTTCGGGAGAAGTTTCTAAACGAACCAAAACGACTTTTTCTCCGCGAGCGTTCCAAGATTTAGCGTCTTCGGCGGTGAAAACGATTTTACCGCAAGCGGCACCGGGCGAAGCCCCCAAAGCGCGAGCCATAGGCTGTGCGTCTTTTAATGCTTTTGCGTCGAACTGCGGGTGCAAAAGCGTATCGAGATTTCTGGGGTCTATCATAGAAACGGCTTTCTTTTCGTCTATCATACCTTCGTCGACTAAGTCGCAAGCAATTCTTAAAGCAGCCGCCGCCGTTCTTTTTCCGCTTCTGGTTTGAAGCATATAGAGTTTGCCGTGTTCTACGGTAAATTCCATATCTTGCATATCTCTGTAATGGTCTTCTAAAATTTTACAAACATTTTTAAACTGAGTAAACGCTTCGGGGAATTTTTCTGCCATTTGACTAATCGGCATAGGAGTGCGAACGCCTGCAACGACATCTTCGCCCTGAGCGTTGGTTAAAAACTCGCCCATAAGTTTCTTTTCGCCCGTTGCGGGGTCACGAGTGAACGCAACGCCCGTACCACAGTCGTCGCCCATATTGCCGAACGCCATTGCCTGAACGTTTACGGCAGTACCCCAGCTGTACGGAATGTCGTTATCGCGACGGTATACGTTTGCCCTAGGATTATCCCAAGAACGGAATACCGCTTTTATGGCGCCGATTAACTGTTCTTTGGGGTCGGCAGGGAAATCGCAACCGATTTTCGCCTTGTATTCTGCTTTAAACTGATTAGCCAATTCTTTTAAGTCTTCGGCGGTAAGTTCTACATCTAGTTTAACGCCTTTCTTTTCTTTCATTTGGTCGATAAGCGCTTCGAAATATTTTTTGCCGACTTCCATAACGACGTCGGAATACATTTGAATAAACCTTCTGTAACAGTCGTACGCCCAACGCGGATTGCCCGATTTTTCTGCCATAACTTCTACGACCTGTTCGTTTAAACCCAAGTTAAGAATGGTATCCATCATACCCGGCATAGACGCCCTTGCGCCCGAACGAACGGATACGAGCAACGGATTTTCTAAATCGCCGAATTTCTTTCCGGTGATTTCTTCCATCTTTTCTATGTTCGCCATAATTTCCGACATAATCGAGTCGTTGATTTGTCTGCCGTCTTCGTAATACTTAGTGCAGGCTTCGGTAGAAATGGTAAAACCCTGCGGTACGGGTAAACCGATTTTTGTCATTTCGGCAAGGTTGGCACCCTTTCCGCCCAACAGTTCGCGCATATTCGCGTCGCCTTCGCTAAATAAGTAAACATACTTCTTCATTAAAATTCCTCCGATAAATTTGTTTATAATACATATCGTTGTACGACTGAATTATTTTACACTATTTTTGCCTTTTAATCAAGGTTTTTTAAAAAAATTATACTTTGTTTAATAAATTGAGTAGTTCTGTCAATGTTTTGATATTTTCTTCCCCTTTATTCAAAACGTAAAAATTAAGCAATCGCAAGCATTTTACAAGGCAATCTTGTTCGACCGCATTGCCGTTTACGACATCTAACAACGAATAATACGTAGAAAGGTTTATTTCTCTGCATTGCTCCGTTTTACATTTCTCGCAAAAAAAACCGCCGTAGTTATAATCGAAAAACACTTTGTCTTCTATTTTGCAACCACACCCCGTGCAACCCGAAAAGTCAAGCGCGTAACCTATTACGGCAAGTCCGTTTATCAAAAATTTTACAAGCGAATACTTACAATCTTTATCGCCGTACGCTATGTCTTTCAGCGCTTCTACCGACAACGAAAACAGTTTGGCAGACACGATGTTTTCTTTTTGAAATTTTCTTATAAACTCTAATACCACAGCGCCTGCGTAATACTTAAATAAGTCTTCTCTCAACGGGTAAAAACTGTCTATTAAACTTGCGCCGATTACCGTTCTTCTGTCGCCCGTTTTAGAAAAAACGAACTCTGCAAAACAAAAAGGCTCGGACGCAAACTTTAACTTTGCTCCTGCCTTTTTTACGCCTTTTATTTTAGCGGAAACCACACCCTGTTCAAGTGTGAATACGTTTAGTATTTTATCGCTTTCGCCGAAGTTTACTCCGCCGACGACTATTCCGCTTAGTTTTTCTTCCATAAGGTATCACCTAGTCTTTCGAAAGTTTTTTGTATAAATGATAAAACGTTACGTTACCCGTTTTAGAAAACAACTCCCACGCCATTTCTTTGGGGTTATCGTAATTGTTTTTACGTTTTTTTGCCATACTTCCTCCACTAAAAGAAGTATGCGGAGTTTATAAAATATTATTCGTTTTCTAGCGAATATCCGTGTTCTTTTATAAGGTACGCGCTGTTACGCCAATCTTCTTTGACCTTAATATAAGTGGTTAAAAACACTTTCTTTTGCAAAAACTTTTCTAAGTCCGCGCGCGCAAACGAAGAAACTTCTTTTATACCCTTACCACCCTTGCCTATTAAAATGGCTTTGTGGTTGGGCTTTTCGCAAATTATGTCTGCGTCTATGTCGTAAACCTTTTTGTCTTCGCGCAGTTTAAACTTGTTTATTATTACGGCAACGCCGTGCGGAATTTCTTTTTCGAATTTTAAAAGTATTTTTTCTCGTATAATCTCCGACACCATAAACCTTTCGGACTTGTCGGATATTATATCTTGCTCGAAAATCTTTTCGGCTTGGGGCAAATGCGAAAGAACAACCCTTACCAACTCTTTTAAATTTTTACCCTTCCTTGCGGAAACGGGCACAATCTCCGCACCGAGTTCGGAAAGTTCTTTTATTTCGGAAACAAGCAGACTTTCGGGCATAATGTCGATTTTAGACAAAACGATTACAAACGGCAAGCCTTGTTTCATAAATTTCAAAGCAAGCGTTTTGTCGTTTTCGCTCAGACCTTCGTGAGCGTCTATAACGAACAATACAAGGTCAACGTCTTTTGCACTGTCTTCGGTGGTTTTTTGCATTACCGAATTTAACAGGTTGTCAGCTTTGTATAAACCCGGCGTGTCTATAAAAACGATTTGATAATCTTTTTCGGTTAAAACGCCCAAAATTCTGTCTCTCGTCGTCTGCGGACGCGGAGAAACTATGGCAACCTTTTCTTTAACCAGAACGTTAATAAGCGTGCTTTTGCCGGCGTTAGCCCTGCCTACTACGGCAACATATCCGCTTTTCATTGTTCTACCCCTAAAAGGCTTAACGCCTGTTTTTCTTTTTGACGCATTTCCGCCTTGTCTTTGTCGGTCATATGGTCGTAACCGAAAAGGTGCATAAGCCCGTGCACCAAAAGATACGTTCTTTCTCGCTCTTCGCTATGACCGAACTCTTGCGCCTGTTCTTTGATTTTTTGGTTGCACATTACTATCGAACCTATAAACAGCCTGCCCCTTTCGGTTTCTATGGGGTAATCGGCGGTTTTTAAAACTTTGCCCCTTACGTCGTCTAGCGTAGGAAAAGATAAAACGTCGGTTACGCTGTCTACGTTACGAGTACTTGCGTTTAAATCTTTTATGTCGTCGGCGTTCATAAACACCAACTCCGCTTTAAGCTTGTCCGTCTGGTTTAAGGTTTTGTATACCGCTTTGGCTATTTTGCCGACTTTGATTTTTTGTTGCGTTTCGATTTTGAATTTTGCCATTTTTACTCTTCCGTTTTTTCGCTTTTAATACTGTCTATGTCTACCGCCGGGTACTCTATTCTGTCGTGGTAAACGCCCGTTAAAGAGTTTACGACGGTATTTATAATAATGTTTATTTCTTTTAAGGTTATTTCGCATTCTTCGAACTGACCTAATTTCATTCTGTCGTTTACAATATTTCTTACCAACTGCAAAACGTTTTCTCTCGAACGGTCGGAAAGCGCCCTTGTGGCCGCTTCGGAACTGTCGGCAATCATTAAAATCGCGGCGATTTTTGTTTGCGGTTTGGGCCCCTGATAACAGTATTGCAAAATGTCTACGTCGCCGTCGGTAAACTTTCTTGCCTTATCGTAGAAAAACAGCATAGGCATAGTGCCGTGGTGTTGCAAACACACATCCGCAATCACCTTGGGAAAACGGTTTTTGTTAAGTAAATTGTAACCGTCTTGCGTATGCGACCTTATTATGTTTACCGAAAGTTCGGGGGTTAAATCGTTGTGAAGGTTTACCTTGTCTACCTGATTTTCTTTAAACATTTCCGGACGTCTTAGTTTGCCTATGTCGTGATAGTACGCGCACACCCTTGCAAGCAACGGGTCTTCGTCTATTGCAGTAGCACAGGCTTCGGCAATGTTAGAAACGACCAGCGAATGGTTAAACGTTCCGGGCGCTTGTTCTATAAGTTTTCTTATAAACTTTGACCTGTGGTCGGTAAGTTCTGCATATTTAAAGCAAGTAACCTTTTTGAATATGGCTTCTAGCACAGGCAAAATAATTATGCACGCGCCTGCCGAAAACACGCCCGACAAGGTTGCGTACAAAAGCGTAAACCACAGGTCGGCATTACTTTCGCGAATAAGTTTTAGTATTACGCACAACACCGCAGGTATAGATATGGCAAAACTTAAACACAAAAGTTTGAATCTGGAATAAACGTTGCGTAAAAGATACGTGGCGATTATAGCCGAAGATATACCCACAACCAAAAGATAACACGCCGTTTCTACATTCATACCCGAAAAGGCGTCGAACAAAAACATTATTACCGAAAACAGAATGTTGGTAAAAACGCCTGTTTTGGTGTCTACCAAAAACATAGTTAAAAGCGCGACCATGGCAAACGGGCGCAAATAAAAATCTAAATACTTACCTACCGCAAAACAAACGGCAAACGCAATTTCCATAATAAGAAAAAGCATTTGAGAGTTTAGCGGATTTTTTAAGAAGTTTTTGTTTTCGTAGCCTAAGTACATTGCCATAACCGAAAACAAAACGATAATTAAAACGGAAAACCCGAAAAAGTCCGCCGTTTCGGAAAACACGTTATTAACCGTTCTTCCGTTAAGCACGGACGCGCCGACGAACATCGCCATAAAAATTAGGGCGTTTATCGAGTAAACCAAAATATTCAAAACGTAATCGTTTTGTTCCCATCTTAAAACTTTTTGCGAAGTCTGGTTTTTCATTTGAAAACTTCCTTTTATTAACCTACGGCTATAACCCGTCGGTAATCTATTTTAACTTTGTACGCATAGCCGTTTACCGTCTGTTCGGTATATACGCGCGTATCTAAAATTTCCCCGCCCGAAAAATTTTCTTCGGCGAATATGACTGCCGAACTTTCTTGGTCGGGACTTTCGGAATAATAAACGTACTCGTACTCGCACCTTAAATACGCTACGGCAAGGACGTTGATTTTTACCGTTTGTTCTTTTACGGTTACAAGATTGTCTACAAGCACCTGCCCTTTGCGAACTCGTTCGCCTATAGAGACACGCGCCGAACCGCGATATATTTTTAGGTTTTCGAGTACGCCGTCGGTATCCGACACAAGACTTTCTGCCGTACCCGACAGTTTGCCCGAACTTCCTTCGGCAAGCACGGAATTTATTTTTAGCACGTTGCCGTGCTTGGTACATTCTACAAAAGAAAGTCGCGGATTAGACGCAAGTATAAAAGAAGACAATTCGGGTAAATCTATATGCGAAAATCTTGCGTACTTCGTTATTCCCTTTTCCGAAAGGTATTCTTTAATTTCCGATTTGCACACGCTTCCCGTACCGGTATACGACACGTCGAAAACAAAATCCCCCGAAAAGACGCTTAACGCCAAAAATATTAAACCGCCTATTACCAAGCCGAGATTTTTGTATAAATACAAAAGCGGGTAAAACCTGCCCTTGTCTTTGACCTTTTTTATATTGTAACACAATTCTTTCGTAATTGCAAAAAAATTTTTGCTTTGCTTGTATTTTACCGTTACTAACATGGTTTTGTCTTGCGTTTTTTTTATATCGTAAAGCGCTATTCCGCGTTTTTCGACGTAGTTTATAAGCCTGTCTAAATTAAAGCCCTTTATTTCGTACACGGTGTACAACCTTTTCATACCACGCATACCGCCTTTATTTTTCCGCAAACGACAAGGTCGCCCTGACAAAACTTGTTTACGTAAAGCCCCGAACCGCTAATTTTAAGTTCGCCTTTTTTTAAAAAGACGACAATCTCGTCGCAGGTAAAACTTTTTATGCCTACGACGTTTTCGAAATAACCTGCGGTTTCGCCGAAGATTACCGCGCGATAAATCGGTTGAACGGGTAAAATTTCGCCCAAACTTTCTTTAATGCTGTCTATAAACCCCATAACGTATAAATATTTTATGCGTTAGGCAAAAAATAAATACCCGCGCACTGCGGGTATTTAACGTTTAACCTTTGTAATAATTTATTAAACAGCCTTTTAATATAATCTGTCTTTCGGCAGGCGTAAGCGAACCTGTCTTTAATATAACCTTGCGGTTGTTTTCACCTAAAATTTCACCTTCGAATTCCGTCTTTCCGTCTATAAGCGCCTGTTTTATTCCTTTTATATAAACGTACTCGCCGACCTTGTAGTCGTTCTTTTCGGAAAGTAACGGAAGCATACCCCAGTTTATAAGATTGCTTCTGTACCTTTTGGTGGCGTACTCTTTTGCGATATTGGCTACACCGCCCAAAACTCTTTGGCAAGACGCCGCCTGCTCTCTCGCAGAACCGTCGCCCGGCTTAACCGAACAAACGACGCTTCCGTAAGTGGTCGTTTCGGAATTTATGTTAAGTTCCGACGGGAATCCCTGACTTTTAACCGCTTTGGCGCGCCCGACGTATTCAGGGTCTTTTCTGGACAAAGCGAACTCGGCAAGTTTTAAGGGATTAGAACGGTACGAAGACGTTTCGCCAGAAGGAATAAGTTCGTCGGTAGTAGTTACGGGGTCGTGTAAAACGGATACGACTTTAAGCAACAAGTCGTCTTTTAACCCTTCCATTTTAGGCCAATCGGCAATGTTCGGTCCGTAAACCAAATTTTTAGAATCGTCGGGTTTTCCGCTTGCGTCAAAAACTCTCGATTTATAAATCTGCGAATTAAAACGATATTTTTTTATTCTGTCGGAATAGTAAACGTCCATCGCCGAAGTAATCGCTCCGCCGTTTTTAGCGGTTGCGGCAATACTTCTTGCGTCCATAAGCGCAACTGCCGACAACTGTCCGCCCGAAGGTTTGCTACCTTCTCTGCTTTCGAAGTTTCTGGTGGTGTGGCGTATAGACAAACCGTTGTTTTGCGGAACATCGCCCGCGCCGAAACACGGACCGCAGAACGCCGTTTTTATAACCGCGCCGTCCGACATAAGGTTAGACACGCAACCGTTGTCTACAAGCGCCTTGTACACCGGCTGACTAGACGGATAAACATCTAGCGTAAAGTCGTTGTTGTTTATACCCGTATCGCCCAAAATCGCATTGGCTTGCATAATGTTTTCGTAAGTTCCGCCCGCGCAACCGGCAATTACGCCCTGTTCTACGTAAACCTTACCGTCTTTAATTTTATCGGTAAGCCTAAACTCGCCTTTGCCTTCGGGCAAAAGTTTTTTGCCCGCTTCTTCGCACTCTTTTAACAATTCGTAAGGGCGAGACAAAAAGTCCTTTATCGTGTATGCGTTAGACGGATGGAAAGGTAACGCTATCATCGGTTCTATTTTGCTTAAATCTATAACAATGCCCCTGTCGTAATAAGTGCCGTCTTCGGCTTTCAGTTCTTTATACGCTTCCGGTCTGCCGTGCATAGCAAAGTATTCGCGCGTTTTTTCGTCGGTTTCCCATACCGAAGAAAGACAAGTCGTTTCGGTCGTCATAACGTCTATGCCGTTTCTTACATCCATAGAAAGTTTAGAAATTCCGTTGCCTATAAACTCTAAAACCCTATTCTTTACAAACCCGTTTTTAAACGTTTCTTTTACAAGCGCCAACGCAACATCGTGCGGACCGACGCCGTGCCTTAACCTGCCCTTTAACAAAACGGCTACTATTTCCGGCTCGTCTACGTCGTAGGTTCTGCCAAGCAACTGCTTTACAAGTTCCGGACCGCCTTCGCCTATGGCAACCGTACCCAAAGCGCCGTATCTGGTATGCGAGTCCGAGCCCAAAATCATAGCGCCCGAAAAAGCACGCATCTCTCTCATATACTGGTGAATAACCGCAAGGTGCGGAGGCACGAAAATTCCGCCGTACTTCTTTGTTGCCGAAAGCCCGAAAACGTGGTCGTCTTCGTTAATGGTTCCGCCTACCGCACAAAGCGAGTTGTGGCAGTTGGTAAGCGTGTACGGGATAGGAAATTCTTTTAGCCCCGAAGCCTTTGCCGTTTGAATAATACCTACATAGGTAATATCGTGCGAAGTTATTTCGTCGAACTTTATGCGGAGTTTACCCGCTTCTTCGCTAGTGTTGTGTACCGATAAAATTTTATACGCAATGCCCTTTTTTTTGGCTTCCGCGTCAACTGACTTTGCGCGAACCAATTTTCCGTCTTTAAAATATACGCCGTTATTTATAAGTTTAATCATTTTTGCACCGTAGCCTTAGTTTTTTAGTTATGATACCATACCTACCGACAAAAGTCAATCGCTAAGTCTTTGCGTTTTTACCTTTTTCGACAAAATAAGCCTTGCTTTTTTTAAAACGATATACTATAATTTAGGTATGGAAACAAATAAGACGCAAAAAATCAGGTTCAAATTTTCCGCACTCGTTTGGATACTTATGGTATCGGCAGTGCTAATCACCGCAACGGGGCTTGCGCTAAACGTAATAAGTTTTTTTAATTACGTAAACTTTAACACTGTAAAAGCCGTTACGTACGCCATCGTTACGCTAATCGACTTAGCGCTTTTGGTATTTTTAACGGCGCTTATAGTGTACCCGTATTACATAATCGACAAAGAAAGTCTTGTAATTCGGTTAGGGCTTTTCGTAAAAAGAATAAAACTTTCCGACGTAACCAAAGCGGTGGTTTTTAAAAAGAGTAAAAAATTAGTGGTATACTTTAACAACTCGGAGTTTATAGTCATACTTATAAACGAGCGGAAATATCAACTCTTTGTTGACGGGTTAAGGGCTTTTAACCGCAATATTTTTTACGACGAAACAGACGAGACCGAAAAAAATCAAAATATTTAGAAATATTTAAAACAATCGGTTGACAATACCCTTTTTTCGGGTGTAAACTTAAACAAAAGAATAAATCCGGTAGGTAAGGCTACCGTGGGGATACGGATTGCTGCCGCGAAGTGGTGGAGACACCATTAGAAGGTCTGAACAATGCACGTCGAAAACAAGGCGTACTTTAACGCAATTTCATTGCCCCGCGATGCTAAAGCCAGTATGGTTGGTTATGCTGTTGCGTAAATTGTTTTTTCCTGTCGGATTTTTTTGACGGGAATTTTATTTTTTTAGGAGGCGCGGTATGACCGAAGAATTGCACAGACAATACGAAAACTTAGCATATTTTTTTGAAAACCGCAAATTCGCCGATTTAAGAATTACGCTCTTAGATATGGAGCCGGCGGATATAGCAATCTTTATGGAAGAAAACCTAGAAGAAAAAGAACGCATAGTTTTTTTTAGGCTTTTACCCAAAGAACTTGCGTCCGACGTTTTCGTAGAAATAGACAGCGACAGTCAAGAATATCTTATAAAAGCGTTTAACGATAAAGAATTAAAAGCCGTCGTAGACGATATGTTTTTAGACGACACCGTAGACATTATAGAAGAAATGCCTGCAAACGTGGTTAAAAGAATTCTTAGAAACTGCGAACCCGAATACAGAAAAGAAATAAATCATCTGCTCTCTTACCCCGAAGATTCGGCAGGCTCGATTATGACGACCGAGTTTGTTTCTCTTTCCGAAAAGATGACGGTAGAAGAAGCCTTTTCTAAAATACGTAAAACGGGAGTAGACAAAGAAACTATATATACCTGTTACGTAACCGACCTTAAAAAACATCTTATAGGCGTAGTTACCGTTAAGGCTCTGCTTCTTGCCGACCCCAAAGACACCGTCGCCAACGTTATGGACGCTAATGTCGTTACCGTAGAAACGCTGGAAGACAAAGAATACGTTGCGTTGCAACTTTCTAAATACGACTTTTTGGCGCTTCCCGTAATCGACAAAGAAGGCTGTTTGGTCGGTATAGTTACCGTCGACGACGCGGTAGACGTTTTGCAAGACGAAGCCACCGAAGATATTCAAAAAATGGCGGCGATTTTGCCGACGGAAACCGAGTACCTGAAACAGTCTGTTTTCGAAATTTGGAAAACGCGTATACCGTGGTTGCTTTTGCTTATGGTTTCGGCAACCTTTACCAGCCTTATTCTTTCTAAATTCGAAGGCGACCTTATGGCACTTTCGACGGGTGCGGTTCTTTATGCGTTTATTCCTATGCTTACCGACACCGCGGGTAACGCCGGCAGTCAGGCTTCGGTTACCGTTATTCGTTCTTTGGCGCTAGGCGACATAGAGTTTAAAGATATTTTTAAAGTGTTATGGAAAGAGTTCCGCGCGTCAGTGCTTTTGGCTTTGACCGTCGCCGTAGTATGTTTTGCAAAACTAATGCTTGTAGACCGCCTTTATAACGATGTTACGCCTAAAATGGCGCTTATCGTTTCCGGCGTACTCTGTTTAACGATTATCCTTGCAAAAATTGTCGGCTGTACCTTACCGCTAATCGCAAAAAAACTTAAACTCGACCCCGCCGTTATAGCGTCGCCCTTTTTAACTACTATCGTAGACGCGTTGGCGCTAATAATTTATTGTAGTGTTTCTATCGCTTTATTGTGTTAAAACAGTTTACTTTTTGAAAAATAAATGTTAAAATATAATCGTCGTTAAAACGACGAACGCGGATATGGCGGAATTGGCAGACGCGCTAGACTTAGGATCTAGTTCGAGAGAGTGGGGGTTCAAGTCCCTTTATCCGCACCA
>CAYYYD010000036.1:0-12455 GCA_964475885.1 uncultured Christensenella sp. | reverse complement strand
ATCCGTTTTCGGGGTTTACTGCCCAAAGTCTTCCGTCTTCGCCTACTCTTATCCAAGCGATGTCGTCGCCGACGCATTCTACCTTATAGCCCTTTTTCTGATATACTTCCGGGGGAATAAGCATTGCAAGGTTGGTTTTACCGCAAGCCGACGGGAATGCGGCCGCGATATATTTCTTTTCGCCCTTAGGATTGGTAATACCTAAAATCAACATATGTTCTGCCATCCAGCCTTCGTTTTTGCCAAGGAAAGACGCGATACGAAGAGCGAAACATTTTTTGCCTAGTAAAACGTTTCCGCCGTAGTTAGAGTTGATTGACATAATGGTGTTTTCTTCGGGGAAGTGCATAATGTATCTCTTTTCTTCGGAGAGTTCTGCATAAGAGTGTAAGCCCTTAATAAAGTCCCCGTCGCCCAAAGCGTCTACTACCTTTTTGCCGACTCTGGTCATTATTGCCATATTTAGTACTACGTAAATAGAGTCTGTAAGTTCGATACCGATTTTAGAGAACTTGCTTCCTACCGCACCCATAGAATACGGAATAACGTACATTGTTCTGCCTTTCATTGCGCCCTTAAACAAGTCGTTCATAAGAGCGTGCGCTTCGCTTGTTTCCATCCAATTGTTGATGGGCGAAGAATCTTCTTTGTTTTTAGAACATATAAAAGTTCTGCCTTCTACCCTTGCAACGTCGTTGGTGGTAGTGCGGTGTAAATAACAGCCGGGGAGTTTTTCTTGATTAAGTTTAATAAGAATTCCTTCGTCTACCGCTTGCTTGCGCAATGCTTCGAGTTGTTCTTCAGTGCCGTCAATCCAAACGGTTTTTTCGGGCTGGCAAAGTTCTTCGGTTTCTTTAATAAAATCTAAAACTTTTTTGTTTGTCGTCATTGTACTTTTCTCCTTATGTATTTCGGGCGAACCCGTTTATTGCCAAATTCAAACCCCGTCGGGTTATGTGCGAATACTTAGGGTTTTGCTTGTTTTTTTGCGTGTTTATATAATATTGTTTCCGCTTATAAAAATAAAATACCCTTTTTCTTCGGCATTGTATAGTATACCACAGCGTCTGTCAAAAGTAAACTTATTTTTAAAAGTTTTTTTGTTTTAGAAAAAAGATATTTTTTCAACTTAAAAATATGTAAATCGTGCTAATTTTGTTAAATTCGACACGATTGTACATATATCTTTCTTTTAAACAATATATATTGTAACTAAAAACAAATACGGAGAGCCGAACGAAAAATGAATTTTCAAAAAAACGTTTTAATATTAAAGCAAACCGCACAAGGGTATTCGGTAAATTCTAAACCGATAAGCGGAATTTTCAGGCTAGAACAAGAGTCAGGCGTACACACATTGTTTTTAACGACGATAAACGTCTGCCCCGCTCCTTCGGGAGAATATGCGCTGTATTTTTGCGACGGTCAAAAAAAACTGCACAGGTTTTCGCTTGGCAACTACCCCACCGCTTTTAATACCGTTTTAAGTTTTACACCCGAAACCGAGCGCGGGTTTTCGGTAGGGGTTTGCTACGAGTCGGAAGGCGTTCCGTTGCTTTTTGCCTATTCGGAAAGCGGTAAACCTTCTGCCGACCTTACCGAACTTAAAAGAATGATTTCCGCACGGGCGTACAAAACCAAAAAAGACGAACAGCAAAAACCCGAACCCGTAGCCCCTAAAATTACCGAGCCGGAAGAATTTACCAAAGACTGCGACTTCGGGTACGACGACGAAGCCGTAGCCACCGAAAACTATTACGCAATAGACGAAGACATAAACAAAAAACTAAAATTATTGGAGAAGAAAGATGAACGGTTTCAACCTGAAAATGGCGTGCGTGATAACGCAAGCGAGAAAGACGAGAGCCAAGAACAAAAAGACGTTGTCGGCTTTGCGACTGAAAACGGGGCTGACTTTAGCCAAAAGTATTCGGAATTTAACCCCTACTACGAACACGCAAAAAAAGAACTAGAAGAACTGTTCGATAAATTTCCTAAAGATTTAGCGCTGACCAAACTGTTCCCCGACAGCACGTTCGTAAGAATAAATTATTCGTCAAACAAATACTATGTGGTCGGCGTGATAAAAGAAGACAAAAAAGAAAAGTACATATGCTACGGCGTTCCTTCGCCCTACTCCGAACAAGAGCCCGAAGCACTGCAAGGCTTTTGCTCGTTTATTCCGCTTTCGATTTTCGAAATGAAAGGCGACGGATATTTTATGATGTTTCAAGACGCCGTTACGGGAGAGTGCATAAAGAAAAATCAATAAGCCCGACAAAAAAACACAAACACCCCCTAACGGACAAAACGCCGTTAGGGGGCTTTTAAAGTTTTGACGTTTATATTTTTATTTTAAGACCGTAAAAGACATACGGTATCGCCGAATTTTTAAGCAAAATACTTTCTTCGGTTACACCGAAAGCCTTTGCTATGCTTTTTACCGTATCAAAGGGTTTAACCGAATATAATGTACAATCGTCTTTATTTATAATTAAAATGTCGCCGGCGGAAATTTCCCTAGTTAAATTATTGTCGGAAACTATATCCGAAAAACAAACGCCGAACTTTTCTGCCACGCCGAAAAGCGTGTCGGTGCTTAAAACCCTGTAAAAAATCTTTTTCATACCAATATTATATTTAGCGCGACGTATGAATAGAATACTGTTAAGCATAAACTTTAAGGGGTTAGACTTTGAAAAAGTTTTTTAAGACGGTTGCCATAGTTACGCTGTTTTCGGTATGCGAAAAGTTTTTAGGTTTTTTATACCGCATATACCTTTCGCGGTCTATCGGGTCGGAAGGCATAGGTTTGTATCAGGTTGCCCTTTCGGTTTTTGCCCTGCTTTTAACCGTCTGCAGTTCGGGAACGCCCATTACCGTATCTAGGCTGATGACAAAATACAAAGCCGAAAACCGCGAAGACAAAGTACGCGCGGTAATATCGGCAGGGCTTTCGTTTACGCTTATGCTGTCGGTACCGACGTGCATAGTCTTTTTTGTTTTTCACGATTTCTTGGGCGGAATTTTTACCGATTTCAGATGCGTAAAAATTTTTTTGGTGGTGTTGCCCGCACTTATCATCAATTCTTTATACGCAGTTTTTCGCGGAGTGTTTTGGGGCGAAAAAGATTTTTTGACCTATTCGGTTTTAGAACTTTTAGAAGAAGCCTGTATGATTATAGTCGGAATTTTTTTAATTTCCCGCGCAACCGACATATACCAAGGCTCGTATTACGCAGGCGTGTCGGTCGCCGTTTCGTACGCGTTTTCATTTTTACTTGCCACGACCGTTTTCTTTTTAAGAAGAAACCGTTTGGTAAACCCCAAGCATCAACTCCGTCCGCTTATCGCTTCTGCCGTACCCATAACGGCTATGCGAACGGCAAACTCTTTGGCTTCTTCGCTAGTGTCTATACTGCTACCGCTACGGCTTGTTTCTTCGGGTTACACCAACGCGCAGGCAATGAGCCTGTTCGGTTCGGCATCCGGTCAGGCAATGCCCATTCTGTTTATCCCCACCACGCTTATAGGCTCGTTTACGCTTGTGCTTATTCCGGAAATTTCCGAAAACTTTTACCTAAAAAAACACCTAAGCCTTAAAGCCGACGTAGAAAAAGCCGTTAAGTTTACCGCCTTTTTAACCTGTCTTTTTATACCCGTGTTTACCGTATGCGGAGAAGAAATTGGCATTATGATTTTTGACAGTTACGAGTGCGGAAAGTTTTTGTCCGCTTCGGCGTTTTTAATGATTTTTATGGGGCTTTCTTCTATTACGACCAGCATATTAAACTCTTTGGGGCTAGAAAAACAAACTCTTTTGTTTTTCGTTATAGGGGCGGTGCTTATGCTGGCGTCGGTATTTTTTATGCCTAAGTATTTGGGAATTTACTCGTTGTTGTTAGGCTACACCTTAGTTTACGCTTTGACTACGATACTAAACCTTATTTTAATAAACAAACACTGCAAACTCAAACCGCAATACAAAAAGTTTTTGTGCCTGTCTTTTTGCTTTAATTTGCCCGCCGTCGTTATGGGATTTATGCTTAAAAAAATGCTTCTTCCCGTAGTGGGTTCGGTTGCGTCGCTTTTAATTTTGTCGGTTGTGCTCACCATTTTTATTACCGCACTGTTTATAGGGTTTAACGTTGTAGACGTAAGTCTGGTTAAAAACAGGTTCGGGATTAAATTTAAAAGAAAAAACGGCGTTATAAAAACGCCGTAAACTTATAAATCAAGTTTGTCTTCGGGCAAAATTTTTACCAGCAGTCTTATTAAAACCGCCGACAAAACGGCATTGCCCAGCGCCACTATAATTTGAAAAGGAAGCCTTGCAAACAGGTATGCGTAAAAGGTTTTTTTGCCCAACCCGTAAAACAGCCACAACCCGAACGTGTTAAGTCCGCAAGTGCATATTCCCAACGTAAGCAAGGTAGAAACCGCCACCTTCATATACACGTTTCCCGACCTAGAAAAAACCATTGCGGGAATCATTCCCATAAGCCCGCTTGCCAGACCTATAAGCGGATTATACGACCCGAACGGGCATATTATGGCGCCTATCAAATCGCCCGTAAACCCTATAATAAACGCGTCTTTCGGTCCGTACAAAAATCCTGCGAGCGTACAAACCGTTGCAAGAAGCGACACGGTAATACTGCTAGACGGCGAAAACGAAAAAACGTTTACCGCAACGCATATCGCCGTAAACACCGCGATATGGCATATTCGCTGGGTTTCGGTAAGTTTTAGCCTAGAACCGCCCTTGCAATAAAACACGAAGTACAAAACCAGCAATACGGCGCATACGCCGAGCGCAAGGTATAAATACCACTTAGACGTAATATTGCCGAATATTTCTTTAAAAGAAAAGGCGCTTATCAGTAAGTTAGACATAAAAAAATCTCCCGTAACTAAATTAAGAGAGACCGATAAAATTGACTTCCCGTAATAAACGGAAAAAGAAAATAATAGCGGACGCGCAAGAACACCGCAGGTAAACCTTTCGTTTGCAAACGACATCCCATTTTGCAACACTTTACGCGTTCTTGCTACTCTATATTTTTATTATAACGTTTTTGCAATACATTGTCAAGCGTGCGAACGGGTATAAAAATTCGCAACCGAAACAAACTACGGCTATGGTAGTTATTTTTATAAGAACCTTTATAATTTTTATAACGCTGTTAGTCGTAATACGGTTTATGGGCAAACGCCAAATCGGAGAGATGCAACCGTTCGAACTGATAGTAACTTTAATTATCGCCGACCTTGCCTGTATACCTATGGCAGACGTGTCCATTCCGCTCGTATACGGAATAGTTTCTATTTTGGCGTTGTTTTTGTTGCATCAAGTGTTTACTCTTATAGAAAAATCGGGCGACCTTGCAAAAAAAATAGTTTCGGGAAAGCCGAGCATTGTTATAAACACAAACGGCGTGGATATGAAAGAACTGCGTTCTAACAATCTGGGCGTAGAAGATTTAATAGAATCTATGCGTGCCTTGGGGTACTTTCATTTAGACCAACTAGACTACGCCATTTTCGAGTCTAACGGAAAACTTTCCGCCCTAAAATCGCAAACAGCCGAAAACTGCTCGTCGCTACCGCTTCTTATAATCGACGACGGAAAACTTATAAAACGCAATCTTAAATTTTTGCAAGCCGAAGAACGGACGGTTACCGATTTTATAAAAGACAAATGCAAAATAAAAAATACCGAAGTGTTGACGGTAGACGGAAACGGCAAGGCGTACTTAAAAGCCAAAAACAAAAAGTACGAAATTCTGCGCTTCCCTTTACCTAAGGGGGTACAATGGTAAAAACGATAATATCTACGGTTATAGCGGCAATAATTTTAGCGATAGGAATCGCTTTCGAAAACAACTTTACGCAAACGGAATTTAAAGAGTTCAGTCAAACATTAGAAACTCTTTACCAAAAGGTAGACGAGAAAACGGCAACCGAAGACGACGCTTACGCCGTTCAGTCTAACTGGCTAAGCAAAAAAAAGTACCTGCACTTTTTTATTCCGCACACAGAAATAAAAGAATTCGATTTATGGCTTTCAGAATCGGTAAAACTCATTCGAGACGAAAAGTGGGAAGACGCGCTTTCTAAGGTAGAAGTGCTAAAAGAACTTGCCGAACAGGTTCCGCAAGTGTTCAACCTTTCGTGGGAAAATATTTTGTAGTTATAAACGACTGTTTTTTTCAGTCGTTTTTTTGTTTGTAAAATTAAAAACCTATTGACATTCTACATCGTAAATGTTACAATTTTAGAAGATTAAAATAAGGAGCAGTTTATGAAAGGTTTTAAAAACGTAAAAGCCTACGTTACAGGAAAAGGCATTATCTCGACCGACATTGCAATAGAAAACGGAAAGATTGTTGCAATAGCCGACAATCTTGACATAACCGAAAGTTTACCGTTCGAAAAAGGTCAGGTTGTTTTACCCGGCTTTATCGACCAGCATATACACGGCGCCGACGGAGCGGACGCCATGGACGGAAGCGTACAAGCGCTTTCTAAAATCGCCTGCGCACTTGCGCAAGAAGGCACTACGGGATTTTTGGCAACCACTATGACTCAAAGCCCCGAAAACATTTTAAACGCCGTAAAATCGGTTAAAGAATATATAGAGCAATCGCCCGAAACGGGCGCAAGAGTTTTGGGCGTTCATTTAGAAGGTCCGTTTATTTCTACCAAACACGTAGGCGCGCAACCGATAGAATACGTTGCAAAGCCCGACGTAGAGCTGTTTGAAAAGTATAACACGGCAAGCGGAAACAATGTTAAACTCGTAAGCCTTGCCCCCGAAGTAGAAGGCGCAAGCCGACTGGTAAAACATTTAAAAGACAAGGGCGTGGTAGCAAGCGTAGGGCACGCCGACGCAAGTTATACCGATATGGAACAAGCCGTTAAAAACGGGCTTACCAACGTAACGCACACCTATAACTGCCAAAAACCCCTTCATCACAGAGACGTGGGCACGGTAGGAAGCGCGTTGATATTCGACCAACTTAACTGCGAAATGATTTGCGACCTTATTCATTTAAGCGTTCCTGCAATAAAACTTATAGTCAAAAACAAACCGCACGACAAAGTTACGCTTATTACCGACAGTATGCGTGCAAAATACTTACCCGACGGAATATCCGAACTCGGCGGTCAAGAAGTTATAGTCAAAAACGGCGAAGCAAGGTTAAATAACGGCGCACTTGCCGGAAGCATTTTAAAAATGAACAACGCCGTAAAGAACGTAGTGCTTTCTTGCAACGTTCCGTTTACCGACGCCGTAGATTTCGCTACGATAAACCCTGCCAAAAACTTGGGGCTGGACGACAAGATAGGTTCTATCGAAACGGGCAAACAAGCAGACTTCGTGGTGCTTGACGAAGAATTCGATGTATGCCTTACCGTAAGGGACGGCAACGTTATTTACAAAAAATAAATCCGATAATTCGGAACAAATATATTTTATAGGAGAAAACAATTATGGCTAAATCAAGACTAATCGGCGATTACCCCGTTATAGGTATCCGTCCTACGATAGACGGCAGACGCGGACCGTTAAAGGTTAGAGAATCGCTGGAAGAACAAACTATGGGAATGGCAAATTCCGTTGTTAAACTGCTTCAAGAAAACGTAACGTACTCTAACGGCGAACCGGTAAAAGTTATAATCGCCGACACGACTATCGGCAGGGTTGCGGAATCCGCCGCCTGCGCCGAAAAATTCAGAAAGGCGGGCGTAGACATTACCATAACCGTTACCCCCTGCTGGTGCTACGGTTCGGAAACGATGGACAGCGACCCGATGACCATTAAAGCCGTTTGGGGGCTTAACGCAACCGAACGCCCCGGCGCCGTATACCTTGCTTCGGTACTTGCGAGCTACGCTCAAAAGGGCTTGCCCGCTTTCGGTATTTACGGACACGACGTTCAAGACGCCGACGACGGAGTTATACCCGACGACGTAAAAGAAAAGTTGCTTCGCTTTACCAGAAGCGCTGTTGCCGTTTGCACCATGCGTGGTAAGTCGTACTTGCAAATCGGTTCGGTTTGTATGGGTATTGCGGGTTCTATGGTCAGCCACGATTTCTTCGAAGAATATTTGGGGATGCGCGTAGAATCGGTTGACGAAGTAGAAGTAATAAGAAGAATGACCGAAGGTATATACGACGAAAAAGAATACCAAAAAGCATTGAAATGGATTAAAGAAAAATGTAATCCCGATTTCGACAAAAACCCCGAACATTTGCAAAGAACTCCCGAACAAAAACAAAAAGATTGGGAGTTTACCGCAAAGGTCGCTTGCATAGTAAAAGACTTGTTTAACGGAAACTCTAACCTACCCAAAGGTTGCGAAGAAGAAGCCGTAGGTCATAACGCGCTTGTCGGCGGTTTCCAAGGACAACGTCAATGGACGGACTTCTACCCAAACGCAGACTTCCCCGAAAGTATATTAAACTCTTCTTTCGACTGGAACGGCGCAAGAGAACCGTACGTTTTGGCAACCGAAAACGATTCGCTTAACTCTACCTGTATGATGATGGCAAAACTTTTAACGGGCAGAGCGCAAATGTTTGCCGACGTTCGTACCTGCTGGTCGGGTAGTTCGGTAAAACGCGTTACCGGTTACGACTTAGTAGGCAAGGCAAAAGAATCGGACGGTATAATTCACCTAATCAATTCGGGTGCGTGCTGTCTAGACGCAACGGGCGTATGCAAAGACGAAAAGGGCAACGCCGTTATGAAAAAATGGTGGGAAGTTACCGATAAAGACATAGACGAAATGATGAAAGCAACCACCTGGCCGTATGCCGATTTAGGTTACTTCCGCGGTGGCGGTTATTCTTCTAGGTTTGTTACCCGTGCGGAAATGCCTGCCACTATGCTAAGGCTTAACCTTGTAAAAGGCTTAGGTCCGGTTATGCAAATCGTAGAAGGCTGGACGGTTCACCTTCCCGAAGAAGTAAGCGATACCCTTTACAAAAGAACCGACTACACTTGGCCTTGCACTTGGTTCGCACCCAGAACAAGCGAAAAATATCCGTTTACTTCGGCTTACGACGTAATGAACAACTGGGGCGCAAACCACGGAGCAATCTCTTACGGGCATATCGGCGCAGACGTAATTACCCTTTGCTCTATGCTACGTATTCCCGTTTGCATGCACAACGTAGACGAAAAAGACATTATGCGTCCTTCTGTTTGGAATGCTTTCGGCACAGACAAAGAAGGTCAAGATTACAGGGCTTGCAAGACTTTCGGACCTATGTATAAAAACATAAGATAACTCGGTTAAAAAAATATGAATTTCGATTACGTAAAACAATTTGAAAAACTCGGTTTCGGTATGTTCGTCCATTTCGGGCTTTACAGCGTATACAGTAAAGGCGAATGGGCGTACACCCTGACCGACGTAAAAAAAGAACGCTATCAAAACCTTGCAAACAAGTTTAAGCCTGCCAAAAATTGGGCAGACGAACTTTGCAAAACGGCAAAAAATTCGGGCGTGAAATACATAACGCTTACCACTCGTCATCACGACGGTTTTTCGTTGTACGACACCAAGGGTTTAAGCGAGTACGACGCTATGCACTATTTGGGGCGCGACCTTATTAAAGAATTTACCGACGCCTGCCATAAGCACGACATAGTACCCTTTTTCTACCACACGTTGTTAGATTGGTACAAACCCGAATATAAAAACGATTTCGCAAAATACATAGACTATCTTGTAAAAAGCGTAGAAACTCTTTGCGTAAACTATGGTAAGATAGGCGGTCTTTGGTTTGACGGTATGTGGGACAAACCCGACGAAGACTGGCAAGAAGACCGTTTGTATTCTACTATCAGAAAACATCAGCCCACTGCAATGATAATTAACAATACGGGGCTTAGCGAACTCGGAAAGGTCGGGCATTACCAACTAGACAGCGTTACGTTCGAACGCGGAAAGCCTGCTTTCGTAGACAATTCCGACAGACCGCGTGCCGGGGAAATGTGTCAGGTACTAAACGACCACTGGGGCTACGCTAAAAACGATTGCAGTTATAAATCGGTTAAAGAACTTATAAAAGACTTGACGGATTGCAGAAAGTACGGTTGCAATTTCTTGCTTAACGTAGGACCTACCGGAACGGGCAAACTAAAAGAAATAGATAAAGGTATTTTGCTAGAAATAGGAAAGTTTATTCGCTTTAACAAAAACTTTATTTACGACATAAAGCCCTGCGACTTAACCGTCGACAACGCGGACATAGTTACCGACGGAAAGTATTACTATGCAATTATAGACGGTGCGTTTATGAAAGCAGACGAAAACGTTCAGTCGGCAGGAAAAGAAAAAACCGTTACCGTACATGCCGATGTTAAAAACGCCGTTTGGTTGGACTCGGGCAAAAAGGTTAAAGTAAAAAACAATTCCTTCGAACTTTTACCGTTTAAGTACGGAACGAGTATGCCTTTAAGAATTGCAAAATTCGAAATTCAATAATAAAAAAAATAAAAAATTTACGCCACCGATAACTTCGGTGGCGTAGTTCGTTTAAAAAACCGCAACCCTGCGGTTGCGGTTTTAAGCGTTTATTTAATTGATTGATTTATTTAATCAGCGCGGAAAAATCTTTTTTAACCTTTTTATAAAGCATTTGCGCTTTCTTTTCGTTTTCTACCCGTAAAGAGTAATACACCTTTAACTTGGGTTCGGTACCCGAAGGTCTTATGCAAATAAATCCACCGCCTACGAGTTCGTAATATACGGCGTTTACCTTGGGGCAATTCATATCTTCGGCTTTCTGCCCCAAAACCTTACGCTTTGCCTTAGAATAATCTCTTACCGCCTGAACCTTTATACCGCCTATTTCTTCTATTTTAACCGTCTTTAATTTGTCTACGACGGCGTTCATCTCTTTCATTGCGTTAAGCCCGGAAAACTCGGTAGAAACATTGGTATCAAAAACGTACCCGTATTTAGCGTATAACTGCTGAAGCCTTTCCCATACGCCCACGTTTATATAATTATAGTAGCAAACCATTTCGGCAAACAGCATGCTCGCCACAACGGCGTCTTTATCTCTGCAATGCGTTCCCCTAAGGTATCCGCACGATTCTTCGAAACCGAACACAAACTTCTTTTCGCCCGAATCGTCTAACTCTTTTATCTTTTCGCCTATAAACTTAAAACCTACGGGAACTTCTATAAGTTCTACGCCGTAATCGTCGGCGATGAGTTTTGCCATACTTGTGGTAACGAAACTTTTTACGACGAAACTCTTTTCGGACAAGGCTTTGTTTTCTTTTAATCTGTTAAGTACGTAGTCTAGTAACAGTATACCCGTCTGGTTGCCCGAAAGCGCAACGAAATTTCCGTCGTCGTCACGTATTGCAACGCCCAGTCTGTCGCAATCGGGGTCTGTTCCGAAAACGACGTCGGCATTTTTTACGTCTGCCATTTTAATTCCCAAAGAAAGCGTTTCTTTATACTCGGGATTAGGCACGGCAACGGTAGAAAATTCCGAATCGTAGTTAGTCTGTTCAGGAACGAGCGTAGCCGAAATACCCATTTTTTTAAGGACGGTGGTTACGGGAATGTATCCGCTACCGTGAACGGGCGTATACACCAGTTTAATGGTTTTGCCGACCTTTTTAACGGCTTTTTTAGAAAGCGAAAGTTTTAGTATAGACTTGTAATATTTTTTGTCTATACCCTTGCCTACCCTTTGAATTTTACCTGCAAGGCTTTGGTCGAAAACAATCTTATCCGATAACGGACTTTTAATTTCGTCTATAAACTCTACGACCTTTGCCGTCGCTTCGGGGGACATTTGCGCCCCGTCGGGGCCGTAAACCTTGTACCCGTTATATTCTTTGGGGTTATGGCTTGCCGTAATCATAATTCCTGCCGTAGCGCCCAATTCCCTTACCGCAAAAGACAGCATGGGTACGGGACGAACAGAATCGAACAGATACGCTTTTATGCCGTTAGAAACCAAAACCAGCGCCGAAGCGTATGCAAAGTCGTAAGAACAGCGTCTGGTGTCGTAAGATATTACAACGCCCTTTTGCTTGGCTTTTTCGCCCAGCGTTTGTATGTACGAACTTAAACCCTGCGTTGCCCTTTTAACCGTATGCACGTTCATCATATTGGTGCCAAGCCCTATAAGACCGCGCATACCTGCCGTTCCGAATTCTAAATTCTTTCCGAACCGATATTCTATTTCGGCGTCGTTTAAATTTTTTAGTTGGTTTATTTCGTCTTCGGTAAGTTTATCAGAGTTTATCCAGTTATCACATAAATACTTTTGCATTTCGTTCTCCGTATACATTCTATTAAGAATACTAGAACAATTATACATTTTGCAGTACGTCTCGTCAAGAGTTTTTGTTTTTTTAGAAGTATAAAATACAAAAATTTCCTTTCGAAAAAATAAATAAGAAAAAAAATTT
>CAYYYD010000035.1:9188-12916 GCA_964475885.1 uncultured Christensenella sp. | reverse complement strand
CGAACAATGCGGTAAACGTGTCGGCTTTTTCGCCGTAAATACCCGTTTCGGGGTCTTTTACCTTAGCAAGCCCGTCTAGTGCAGAGAACATTTGTATGTTATTAGAATTTACTGCGACAGGGCGAGTTACCGTTATGGGGTATTCTTTTACGAACGTGCCGTTGTCGGTAGTCGTAAACGAAATTTTTAAGGTAGCGGTACCGTATTTGTTTACGGTAAGCGTCTTGGTGTCTTGGTCGAAAGATACAACGTCGTCGTTAGAACCGTCGCCTGCGACTTGGTTGATAACTTCGATTTGTAAGTTACCCTGCTCTCTCATATCATTACCGTCTTCGGTAGCGGTAATTCTGTCTATCGAGATGATTTCGCCTACATTATAGGTTTTACCGCCGTGAGATTGTACCGTATAAAGGTCGAACATTGCGACCGTGCCGTTGTCGATTAAGATAATGTAGTTAGATATAACGTTTACGGTAATTTCTTTACTGAGTTCGGGAGAAGCGATTCCGCGCCATTCTGCCGTAACTTTTACTGTAACCGAGCCTTTGTTTTGGCTTGCGGTAAATTTACCTACGTTGTCTAGCGTACAGCCTTTGTCTTCGCCAACAATTTCGTAAGAAACGGTTGCGTCGGTATAGGCTTTGCCGTTAAACGATACGTATGCGCCAAGGTTTAGTTCGGAACCTTTGGCAACGTTTACGGCGTTGTTTACGATTGCCGTTTCGAATTCTACGACGGGTAGTATACCGCCAAGCGAAACAGAAACGGTACAACTATCCGACTTTTCGCCGAAAGTGGCGGTTACCGTTGCGGTACCGGGGCGGATAGCTTCTATCTTGCCGTCGGTTACCGTTACGATATTACTGTCGGAAGTTGACCAAACAACTTCGGTGCCGTCTACAACCGGCGTCCACGCGGTAAGCGTGGTTTCTTCGCCGACTATAAGTTTTTTTTCGTGAGAAGTCAGGTTGCAATAAATTTCAACCTGCTCCGGTTCTTTTTGGGTAATATCTTCGCCACAGCCGTCGCACGCGGTTAGCATAAACAGACCGACCGAGCAAAGCATTATTACGCTTAAAATCGTGATTAATATTCTTTTCATATATAATCCCCTTTACTTCTTATACCTGTAAGTCTTTGAATGCTTCCGAAACGTCGGAACCGCCTTCCGAAGACCTGTAAGTTAAGTGCTTTTCTGCCGCGGTGTACTTTAAGAACTTAGCCGCGTCTACCCACTTGTCGCCTACTATATCTTTTTTATGGAGATATGCCATCATATAGCACGGACTTACGTACTCTTGTTCTATATGATACAATACTTTTTCGTACATTTCGGGGTCTTTGTCTTTATAGGTTTCTTCTGCGAGTTTCATTGCCTGTTCGCAGTAATCCATCCACTTAACTAAGGTGTATGCCGGCCAGTACTCCGCACGAGTGGTCGTACGTAAGAACGCCTTAGAATTTATTTGACCGATTTTGTCGTACATTAAATCGTCGTAGTTACGAGCGTTGTTCCAGAACTCTTTCATAATGTCTGCGGTTTCGCCGAACATTGCGTTAAAGAAGTTGTCTATTAACACGTCGGTGTCTAGCGAACTATCCCACAAGCACTTGGTGTCTAGGTAAATCTTTAAGGACTGGAAGCAGGTGTTTGCGTAAGAGTTGTAGTTGCCTTGGTTAAATACGTAAACAGAGTTAGAAGAAGCCATCCACGAATAACCGTTGGTGTTAAAGAACTTCCAGTTGTTTATCGTTTCGAAATAGTTAGAGAAGTTGCCGTTGTACGTCCATAATACCATCATGTTAGATATATCGAACAACTTTTCCATATTGAGTTTTGCGTCTGCGTTGTTTTCGTGGTAAATATCTTTAATATAGTCCATATTAGAGATTGCGGCATATGCGCCTAGGTTGGGGTGGAATACGCAGTCCGCGTTTTCGGGAACGTATTTACCCTGTGCTTCGTCGTAAACTACGTTAGGCGTTTCTACTAGATAGCCGTATGCGAAGTACGCGCACATCATATCTTTTCTTACCCAAAGTTTTGCTTCTTCGGGGTTTTCTGCCGTGGCTTTATCCATTTCTTCGTGTAGTTTGGTTAAAACTTTGTTACAGAAAACTATTACCGCACCAGAGTCTGCGCCGTACGTTTGTTTTGCTTTTACGCAAGACGCACAACCGCAACCTGCACCGTTATCTTCCATAGTGATGGTAAAGAAGGTGTAGTTAGGGTTAATACCTACTTGGCTTTCTTTAAAACAGTCGATAATGACTTTAACAACCCTGTTTACCATTCTTTCTAAACTGTCGGGGTCGCCGTGAGCGGTGTAGCACCATTGGTCGCCGTTATCGGACAACCATTCGCTTTCGGTCGTAGATGCCGTAGGCGGTAAAATTTCGTTAGTGTTGTGGAAGCCCGCACGGGTTTGACCGTTTTCTATATCGCCTATCGAAAGTAGCGTGGTGTAGTTAGAAAAACGTCCGCGATACTTGTAGTTGTCGTTAGAGTTGTTTACTACGCCCCAAGCGGCGTTACGATACGCAAAGTCCGGAATATCGGTTACGTTAAAGTTACGTAATTTTGCGTTTAATACGCCTTCGTCTATTTCCCAACAGTTAAAGTAGTAGTATTCGTAGTTGAAAACGATTTGCAAGAAATCGTAAACTGCGTTTACGTCGCCGGTGGTATTTCCGCCAAGCATAAATACCGATTTGCCTTTGGTTAAAATTCTTACGCCGTCGTTGGTTAATTTAGACTGGTCGTAATCGTTGTCGGCAATATCGTCGCCGTTAAAGTTAGCCGATTCTAGTAACTTGGTGTTACCGATAGACAAGTACTTTAAGTTTTCGTCGAAAGTTTTGCCTTCGCCCGATTCGTACTCTATAACAAGTTTAATGCCGGTAGCCTGTTGAAAGAATGTCTGCAATTCGCTTGCCGCAAACTTGGTATGAGTATCGAAGTCGCTGGGAATTAAAATTCTGTAATCTGTTCTGCCGTCTTGAACTAAATAAGTTTCCGTTTCGGGAGCGGTATAAATATGGGTACCGTCGTAATGACGTTTACCACTTTCCGTTTCATCTTCTCCGCAACCTACCAGGAAAGAGAAACATAGTACAAGCGCGATTAAAAGTGAAAATATACGTTTTTTCATATACTATTTCTCCTTTACGCAAATGTTGTAGTAAGCGAGAGTGTAGTTACCGTCGGCGTCTATACTGTATACCTGTACGATATAGTTGCCTGCTTCGGTAAACGTCCATTCGCCTTCGAAATTGTTCATAACGTCGTACGCTACGGTAGCGTATTTATCGGTAAAGATAATTACCCTTGTAAACAAATCTTCCGAAGCGGTGTTGTTATCGGTAATGGTAAACGACTTAATCTTGTGCGTTTTGCCAACCTTAATGGTTATAACGGTGTTTTCGTTAATGCCGTCTTCGAAAGTGATAACGGGGCCAACGTCGTCTTTACAAGTCATAATGTAAGTTACTTCTTCGTTTTTGGTAGTTTTACCGTTAGAATAAGAAATATCATACGTTATTCTGAATATACCGAGATAAGAAAGTTCGAACTCGTAATCGGACGTAGAAATCTTGTTTTTAATTTCGCCGTCTGCGTTAGAGATGTACTGAGTCTTATTGTTGTCGGTAACGCTTACGGTAACGTTTTTAGCAAGAATCGGGTTGAATACCGAAATTGCGTAAGCCTTGGGCGCTTCTACTATCGT
>CAYYYD010000035.1:6075-9088 GCA_964475885.1 uncultured Christensenella sp. | reverse complement strand
TAGCGCTGATGTCTTTAAATTCCGTCGTGCCGTCCGACTGCTTCTTGGTAAGCGTCAACAAACCTTTCGCTTCGTTGTAAGAATAGTTTATTTTTACCCAGTTTTTAGAATTACCGAACTCGCTTAAAGTAATGGTGTACGAATATTTGCTTTCTGCAGGAACCCTTATGTCTAGTTGGAAACTAGAATATAACAACGGGTTAATAAATTCCATCGACTTGTCTTGAGTATCTGCCGTAAAATAATAAGAAATAAACGAACTGTCGGGCGTTGCGGTCTCGTAGTTACCTTGGAAATAAGACTTGTAGTCTTTGTCGGTAGCGGTATAACCTACGTCTACTATTTTGCTTGCGATAAGTTCTTTTTCGTTATCGCCGTAAACTGCTTTAAACGTAATATTCTGGGTACCGGTAATCGTGTATTCGTTTATGTCGGCGATTTTAACATATTCTGCGCCGTCTACTTTAACGTAAACGTCTGCCAAAACCTTTTCTAAACCGTTAGCGGTTGCTTTGTAAACGTAGTATTCGTCAAAGTCGTAAGTTGCGTCTTTAATAAGGTAAGAAGCAACTTTAAATTCGTCGTTAAACAATACCTTAGATTCGTCCACCGTTTCTATTGTATAATCGAAAGTTTCCGAAGTAACGTTGTCGGTAAATACGTACCTAACCGTATAAGTACCGGTGTATTCTACATCGATTGCATAAGTTTTAGCAACTTTATCATAAGTATCGGTAACGTCGATAATCTTGCCTGCGGGGTCAATTACATATACCTTGGTGTCTACCGCAAGGTTAATACCCGTTACTTCCATTTCGGGAATAGTGTTAGAATACGAAGCGACAAGTTTAGCAAGTTTGTTATCTTTATTGTAACTAAACTGCGCGTCTTCGATAGAGTTCATTTCGTAAGTAGCAATGCCCTTGTTACCGAACGCGTCGGTAGCGGTGTAAACGGCGGTGTACTTACCGTAATATTCGGGGGTAAACTTGTTGTCTTTTAAGTATACGGCAATGTCGTTACCCGAACCGTAGTTATAGTAAACGGCAACGTCTAAATCGCCCTTGTAGTTAATGTCGTAAACGGTGGGGGTAGGTATGGTAAACTGTTTACCCTTGGTAATGTTTACGCCCGTGTCGTCTGTGTTTTGCGCACTAAACTTAACAACGGGTGCTACAACGTCTTTTACGGTAGAGTTTTTAAGGTCTTCGCCCGAAATACCCAAAATGCTGGTTATTTCTAGTTCGACCGGTTCGCCGTACAAGTAGTTAAAGCACTGTACCTGAACATAAACTTCGCCCGTGGTAAAGCCCTTAAACGTGTTGCCGGGGTACACAACTTCCGATTTAATACCCGTCATAAACTTGTTGTTATCAAACAAATGACCTGTTTCGGTGTTGTATTGGAAAGTAAGTTGGTCGCGCGCGGTCTGAGACGTTACGTCTAAAGTCGGGTTATAAACTAAATGCTGTAAACCCCTTTCACCTACTGCGCCGTAAACTGAAGAAACTTGGTAACGCGAAGGTCTACGCAAATTACCTGAGTGACCGTCGAATTCTGCGGTAATGTTTTTAACCCAACTACCTTCTTCTAACCCGGTTAAGTCTTGATGACTTGCACCGCCACCGCAGTAAGTAGTAGCGCCCCTACCCGTGTAAACGCCGTTTAAGTAATAAGGCGTATCTTGAGAAGGTGCCCAGTAGTACCATTCGATAAACAAGTCGGGGTCGTAGCAGTCAACTAGTTTTACACTAAGCGTGGTAAACGAGTTTTGCGTGTTACCTGCAACCCAGAATTGCGGATTGATGGAAATTACGTCTATCGTTTCGCCCTGTGTTTTAACAAGTTCGTTAATGTCTACCCTTTGGTCGAATATAAACGCGTCGCCTTCTGCCAAACTGATAGAAAGCCCTGCCTTTCTGGTATTGTACAATTCTTCGGAATAAGTAATGGTAGAACTGTCGGTGGTAAACTTCCAGTTTTTAGCGTGCACGTTAATGGACTTGGTTGCCTTTACCGTGCTACCGTTGTGCTCTCCGTAATAAATTGCTTTGTATTCGCCTTGTGCTTCGAACACGTACGAAGAATCGTTGTGTAATGTTCCGTCGGGGAAAACAAGCACGCCGTTAGCACCGTCTATTTCGGTGTTTTCGTCTACTTGAATTTTAACCGTTGCAGGCATAACCAATTCGTCGCCGATAACGTATTCTGCTTTAATATCGGAAGTGATTATCTCTGCCGCGTCGACGGGGGTTTTTTGCGTATTGAACAGTATTGCAAGCGAAAAGCATACAACCGCAACAAACCCTAGGACACAAGTTAAAGATTTAAATAATTTGGTCTTCATTTTTTCCTCCTAATATTTTTTATTTCCCGAAAAGCCTTAGGTTGCCTGTCGGGTATTTTTTTCTGTCGGCAAAGTTTACACCGCCCTGCCGACAGAGAAGTTCTTAGTTTACTCTTTTAAACCGCCCATAGATAGGTTGCCTAAAATTTTGTCTTTTAATGCAACAAACAAAATAATCATAGGTATTGCCAAAGTCATACAACCTGCAACCCTTTGCGGAATGTCTTGGTTAAAGTACTGGTTTTCTATGTGTAACGTATTACTGTTCATTAGGTAAATAGCATATGCCAAAGTCGGCTTTGTCGGATAGTACATAAGCGGTACTTCGTAGTTGTTCCATAAGGTTATAAAGCTTATAAGAATAACCGTGCCTGCCATATTCATAGACAAAGGCAGTACTATACGAATATACGTCATAAATTGCGAAGAACCGTCTATTTCCGCCGCTTCTATATAAGTGTCCGACAAACCTTGGAAAAACGCAAAGTATACAAAGAAGTACATACCGCTCATATTTGCCGACATAATAAACATCGCAAAGTAAGAGTCGAATATACCAAGGTCGTACAATACTTGCACGGTAGATACGTTAGAACCGATAACCGGTATTGCCATAACTACAAGTAGCATTGCGTAAATAAAGTAACTGAACTTGTATTTGTACTT
>CAYYYD010000035.1:3648-5975 GCA_964475885.1 uncultured Christensenella sp. | reverse complement strand
TTAGGCCAGCCCAAAACGTTTTTAGCGTTTTTAAAGTCTACGGTCGTTTTGAAAGAAGTAAGTAAACCCCAACCTAACAATATAAACATAAACAACGTGTAAATTATTAGAATGGAAAATACTATTATAACTATGGCGTTAAGGTTTCTGTTTTTAGACTTTCCGTCGATAACGCCGTTTTCTAATTTTTTATCAGCCATATCTCTTTCCCCCCCCCTAGTCTGTGCTCGGCCCGAACGTTTCCATAAGCTTTCTGACGATAAGCGTTAACGGAACGACAATCGCCGTCATAATTAAGCCCAATGCGGAAAGTTCTGTATAAGAAAGCCCTTTTGCCGACTTTTGGTACATACTTCCGTTTACGGTATTTACGTACATATAGTAGCCGAAAACCTGAATCTCTTCCGGTGCACTGCTACCGAAGAAGGTAAACAACTGCATATTAGCCAAAAGCATTTGTGCAAGCCCCGTTACTACGAAAGTCGTAAACGTCGGGAAGATAAGCGGTATGTAAATATGCCAGAATTCACCCATAACACCTACGCCGTCTAGTTGAGCGGACTCTATAATAGAGTTGTCTATGCCACTCATCGTGCCGGTAAATATAAGCACGTTAGAACCAAAGCCTACAAACAGGTTATAAATTATAATAACCGCAAGTTTGGTAGAAGCGTTTGGCGTGTCTAAAAGCCCCAATACGCCGTCTGCCTGTGTTTTGCCCGTAAAAATTTCTACCAACTTAACGTATACGTCGGTAACCATATACTTGTACAAAACAACTAAAACGACCGAAGATATAATTTGCGGTAGATAAAGTACTGCCCTAAAAAAGCCTGCAAGCATATATTTTTTAGCGATGTAATAACTAAAAAACAACGCTAAACCCATAACTATAACAAGTTGACCTACATATAGTATAAGCGAGTTTTTTACCATATACAAGTTAGACGTAAAAAAGTCCCACGCTTTTTTGAAATTTTCAAACCCTACAAACACCGTTTCGTACGCCGTAGCCGTTTCGTTAAGGTCAAAATTTACAAACGCCAAACGGAAAGAGTTGATATTTACATAAACATAAAAAATAGAAAATTGTATTACCGGTATTGCCATCATCAAGATGTAAAAAATCAATCTTTTTTGCGACCTTGATAACAAAGAGTCTTTAACAAAACCTTCGGCAACTTCCGGCTTGTTTTTACTAGCCTTCATTTTGTAACCCCTAAAAGTCTTTTTATAACGCGCCGAGACGGTATATATAATGTTTATATATTATATAATACAAACCGTATATATACCGAGCCCGCCGTTTAATTTATGTTATTTGTAACTTAGTCTGCAAGACTGCCTACAAGGTTTCTCCATTCTGCCAAAGACCAAGTGGTTGCTTCGAATATTTCAGTAGTGGTTTTACCGGCTCTTACAGGTGTAAGGTAATCTCTGAAACTGTCGCCCTTAAATACTTCGCTGAACAGGTACATCTTCAAACTTCCGCGTGCCTTTTTAAAGGTATCGGTCGTACCCGAGCAATAAACTACGTTAGAACCCTTTTCGTTATCTCTTAAACTCCAAAGGTTTGCAACGTAACTGCCTGCCGCCTGCAACTGCGCGTCGGTTAAATCGTATTTAATAGAACGGGGTTCGCCGGTTTCTACGGTGAAAGCGGCAAGTTCGTCTTCTGTATACAAAAATGCTATAAAGTCTTTTACGGCTCTAACCAGATTTTCGTTCTTTTCTATGTTTTTGTTTACAAACATATAGCAGTGACCTACGTCGATAAAGGTGGTTGCCCTACCACTGATGTGCTCGCCGTATTTGTCGTCTTTGGTCGGGTCGCACGCAGAAGAACCGATTTTTTCGTTTTCGTCGTCGTATACAATGCTGGGTAGCGGATACATACGTAAGTCTAGGTCGCTTGCAGAATTACCGGACAAACCTTCGTATAAACTAAACGTACCACCTTCTTCCGCTTCGCCGTACCAGTAAGACGCTTCTATACATAAAACAGCGTCGCTGTAACCCGCACCGTCTAAATCACCCATAAATATAGCGGCCTGTCCGTCGTAGTGAGATTTGGTAGATACATAAGAGTCAGCCGACATAAAGCCTTCTTTTTCCATCATTTCAAAGAATGCCGCGGTATAGTATTTTGCAACCATATCTTGACATCTGTAACCGTTTTTAGCGGTAAGTTGTATCCATTCGGTTTGGGGCTTTTTAATGTAGTTGATACCTTCGAAAACGTTTTCGTCGGTGTACAATAAACCGCCCGAACCTTCGCGTTTAACAACTTCTACCCAGCCGTCGCTGTTAAAATAGTTTGCCATTTG
>CAYYYD010000035.1:0-3548 GCA_964475885.1 uncultured Christensenella sp. | reverse complement strand
GCAAGGAACAAACCTAAACCGTCTCTAAAACTTTGTACTCTGCCGTGGTTATATTGCAAGCCAGAGTAGTGTTCGTAGTTAGGTAAGCCGTAGTAGTGGAACTGACTGTCTTCTTCTTCTAAACCTAAAGAACCTTTGGTCTGCTCGAACAAGTTAGATTCGATAGAACCGCCTTGACGAGAAGTGTCGGTAACGACGTCGGTAATATCTAAAAGTTTGTCTTGCATAGCAAGTAACATAGGTACTGCCGTTTCGAACTGTTCGCTGGTATAAATGTGGTAGTCTGCACTGCCCATTGTACCGGTGTCGATTGACATAGATTTGTCTATGTTGATTTTAACACCCATTTTACCGTCTTCGTAACTGGTGTCAGCTTTAAGATCTTCAAAACGCTTTGCGGCATTTTCTAACCACAAGCTACCGATACCGCCGTTAAAGTTCATAAAGTTGATTTTGGTTTTGTTTGCGTCCGGGTCCGGGCCACAGCCGGTGGCGAACGGAAGAACGCAACACATTGCTAAAGCTAAAGCAATAAGTCTTTTAAATTTCATCGTAAACCCTCCTAAGATTTTACTAAATTTTTCTTATTCGAAACAGGCTTGCTTTGTACCTGTTTTCACCAGATTTTTACTAGCGGTTTTGTTACCGCCGAAACGTAACGCTCGGTCTACCCCCCCCCCTAAAAAAGGCGTACATACCCCTAATATTACACTATTTGTTCTAATGTATTATACACTAAAAGCAACCTTTCGTCAAGCACATTCTTAAAATAATTAGACAAAATAATAACTTTTTTTTAATGGGCATATTGACCGATTTTGTCAACGTTTTTCTGGTAATTTTATCCTTTGTTTTTTACGGAATTTTATGTATTTTTGCGCCGTGTTTAATAACGCGTAATTTTGTTTTGTATAACTGATTTATATACCCCGTTTAAGTTATAATTAGGTTTTAAAATTTATATAAGCCCTACAAAGGCTTTGTATTAGTTATTTATAAAACGGCTTTTTGTTTACCTAAGTTTTTGTCGGATTTACTTTTTTTTGCACGGTTTACGCCGTAAACGGATTTATGGCAAACAAAAAAGGGCTTAAACTTTTTGTCTAAGCCCTTTTGCTTTTACGTTTTATATAATTTTATTCTAGACTGTCTACGTAAAGCGAAGCGTTTGTGCCCGCAACACCGCCGTCCGCAACCGCGGTTACCACCTGCCTTACGGCTTTGGTACGGCAATCGCCCGCAACAAACAGACCTTCTGTTTTTGTTTTGCAAGTTTCATCCGATACGATGTAACCGTCTTTATCTAAATCTACAAGGTTTTGGTACGCCTTGTTATCGGGAACCTGACCTATCGCAACAAACACCGCAGGTATTTGGTGCCGACAAACGTTTTTATCTGCGTCTAAATATTCTATTGCGGTAAGTTCGGTATCGCCTATAAAGTCTGTTACGCTGGTATTGGGGCGGACTTCTATGTTTTCTTTAGAGCGAAGAGTTTTTACCAGACTTGCGTCGCCGAAAAATTTGTCGAACAAGGTGTACACGTATACCTTTTTGCAATAGCCCGAAAGTAGCAAACTGTATTGAAGCGCGGTATTAGCGTCGCCTATTACGGCTACTTCTTGACCTTTGTAAAACGCACCGTCACATATAGCGCAATAATACACGCCGTGCCCGACCAAGTCTTCTCTATTAGACTTGGTGCGTAAATGCTTATGCTTTACGCCGGCAGAAATTATTACCGATTTGGCGCGGTATTCGTGATATTCGGTTTTTACGGTAAAAAATCTGTCTTGGTCTTTGGTAACCGCTACTACCTTTTCTATTTCTACGTCTGCGCCTAGGTCGGTTATCTGATTAAAAAGGTTATCGGCAAACTCTTCCCCGCTAATCGATTTGATAGACGGGTAGTTTTCTAGTCTCGGCGAGTTGGCTATTTGACCGCCCAAACTCTCGCTTTCTAATACTAAAACCGTTTTGCTGTTTCTTAAACAGTACAGCGCGGATGTCATTCCCGAAGCGCCTGCGCCTACTACAATTACGTCGTACATTATTTTATACTCTCGATATATTTTCTTATTTCGCTTGCGTTGTCGTAAGAAACAATCTTATCGCCTTGGGGTACTAAAAGCGTGGGCGCTTTCTTTACCCCGTAAGAAAGGGTAAGGTCTTTGTTTTCTTCGGCATTTATTACCTGATATTTTACGCCTGCTTTGTCTAGCATCATTTTAGAAGTCTTACAGTTGGGGCAACCGTTTCTGGTAAACAGTACGGGTGCGGTAAGTTCTACCGTACTAGCCTGTTCGGGTTTAGCGCACGCCTGTTGCGTTTTTGCCGTGAACTTAGAGTTCTCTACGTCGTAAACCTTGCGTTCTGCAAACTCTTGACGTTTACCGTCGTTCCAATTCTGAACGGGGCGGTAGTAACCGGTAATTCTGCTGTAAACTTCCGTCGCCTTGCCACAGGTCGGGCATTCGTACACTTCGCCCGCGATATAGCCGTGGTCTGCGCATACCGAGTACGTGGGCGATATGGTGTAGTAAGGAAGTTTATAGTTTTCTGCAATCTTTTTAACTAAGTTAGCGGCAGACTTCCAATCGGGAAGTTTTTGACCCAAGAATGCGTGGAATACCGTACCCGAAGTATAAAGCGTTTGCAAGTCGTCTTGAATGTCGAGCGCCGTAAATATGTCTTCGGTATAGCCGACGGGAAGGTGCGAACTGTTGGTATAGTAAGGCGTTTTGTCTGTATCCGAAGCGCAAATTATGTCGGGGTATCTTTTCTTGTCGTGCTTTGCAAGACGGAAAGAAGTAGATTCCGCAGGGGTTGCTTCTAGGTTGTACAGGTCGCCGTAAAGTTCCTGATAGTCTGAAAGTTTGTTTCTCATAAAGTTTAGTACGTTTTTGGTAAACGACTGTGCTTCGGTATTGGTTAGGTCTTTGCCTATCCATTTTGCGTTTAGGCACGCTTCGTTCATACCTACTAAACCTATCGTAGAGAAGTGGTTGTTAAACGTTCCCAAATAGCGTTTGGTGTAAGGGTACAAGCCTGCTTCTAAAAGTTTGGTAATGGTATCTCTCTTTACCTTTAAACTTCTTGCGGATATATCCATTAGGTGCGTAAGCCTTTCGTAAAATTCTTCTTCTGTTTTAGAAAGGTATGCTATTCTGGGCATATTTATGGTTACTACACCTACAGAACCGGTACTTTCTCCGCTACCGAAGAAACCGCCCGACTTTTTGCGAAGTTCCCTTAAATCTAAACGTAAACGACAGCACATAGAACGCACGTCCGAAGGTTCCATATCCGAATTGATATAGTTAGAAAAATACGGGGTACCGTACTTAGCCGTCATTTCAAACAGAAGTTTGTTGTTTTCTGTTTCCGACCAGTCGAAGTTGCTCGTTATAGAATAGGTAGGAATAGGATATTGGAAGCCCCTGCCGTTTGCGTCGCCTTCTATCATAATTTCGATAAACGCTTTGTTTACCATTTCCATTTCTTTAACGCAATCTTTATACTTAAAGTCCATTTCCTTTCCGCCGACG
>CAYYYD010000034.1:0-13757 GCA_964475885.1 uncultured Christensenella sp. | reverse complement strand
CGGGACGAATACCCTTGTCGAATATTTTAGCGCGAACCTTTTCTTTGGTAAGATAGTACAAACTGTCTTTAACTTCCCTGATATTGTCGGGGTAAATTTCTTTAAAGTGTTCTATAATTTCCGCTTCGGCTTGGTCTTGACGAGCCTGTCTTTCCTGACGGTCGAAGGTGTCGATTGCCCAATCGATTTTTTCGGAAGCGTATTCGCGAACGGTATTATCTAATTCTTCGGGAATATGATAAAGTTCTATTTCTTTCTTTTGTTTGCCTACTGCGGGTACGATTTCGTCTTCTATAAAAGCGCAAATCTTTTTAATTTCTTCGTGACCGAACATAATGGCGTTTACCATTTGGTCGTTTGTAACTTCGTTAGCGCCTGCTTCTATCATTAAAATCGCGTCTTTGGTTCCTGCGAGATTTAGGTGAATGTCGGACTTTTCTCTTTCTGCGAGATTGGGGTTGATAACGTACTTGCCGTCTACCATACCTACCACTACCGAACCGGTAGGACCTGCCCACGGAATATCGGAAATAGCAAGCGCAATGGAAGAACCTATCATTGCCAAGGGTTCGGGTTGAATGTCGGGTTCTACCGAAATAGCCTGAGCGATTACGACAACGTCGTTAAACAAGCCTTTGGGGAACAACGGTCTTAACGGACGGTCTATAAGACGCGACGTTAAAATAGCCTTGTCGGCCGCTCTGCCTTCGCGCTTTTTGAATCCGCCGGGAATTTTACCGATAGAATACATCTTTTCTTCGTAGTCTACTTGTAACGGGAAAAAGTCCATACCTTCTCTGGGCGAAGCCGACATACAAACGCTGACCAGCACTGCGGTTTCACCGCACCTTACTACGCACGCGCCGTTAGCCTGTTCTGCATACTTGCCTGTTTCGACGATAACTTCTTTACCGCCGATAATCGTTTTGAATTCTTTGTAATTGTTTGCCATGTTTTCTCCTTATATAAACTCTGAATATTTTTGAAACAAAGACTATACCCGCCTTTGCATACTTTCTTTTTTAAAAACGAAAAAAAACGGGGTGCGTAAAAACGCCCCCGAATTTTTTACTTTCTAAGTTCTAATTCAGCGATAACCTTTCTGTATCTTTCGATATCTACGTTTTGGAGATATTTTAAGAGCGCACGTCTTTCGCCGACCATTTTCATCAAACCCCTTCTGGAATGATTGTCGTGCTTGTTTTGTTGAAGGTGCGCGTTTAAGTGCTTAATCCTTTCGGTTAAAAGTGCGATTTGAACTTCTGCCGAACCGGTGTCTCCTTCGTGATGACCGAATTTAGAAATAATTTCCGCTTTTCTTGCTTTATCCATTTTAATTTTACCTCCTATATGGATTATATTCGCTTTAACAAAGCCTCGGGCGGAGAATCCGCAAAACCTTGTTAAAGTACCAAGCCTGTAAATTATAACAAACTTTTTTAATTTTGTAAACTGTTTTTCGACCTAAATAAACAATTCTTTTTTTTCTTTTATAAGTTCGGGAACTTTTGCTATATACGTCTTTACGTCTTTGGGTGCGCCGACCCTTGTTATAAGGTCTGCCTTTTTGTCTACCCTTTTAGAAACGGCACCCGCCCCGCAAGCGACTACGTCGGTGGTTTCTTCCATTACGTCTACGTTATACAGGCAAGCCGTGTCGGGTTTAGCGTACCCTACGTTTTCTAAATTACCCGCCATATATTTTTGTCTGTAAAGATAATACGGCGCGTATCCGTTAAGGCACAACCTTTCGCGCGCGTAGTCGACCATTTCTTCTACGTCGCCCTTGTTTAAGCGGTCGGTGTTTTCGGCAAGAAAAGAACCGTTTTTTATAGACAGCGTATGAACGGTAACGTTATCGGGAGAAAGTTTTAGCGTCGTATCTAAACTGTATTTAAAGTCTTCTGCCGTTTCACCCGTAAGCCCTGCTATTAAATCCGTATTGACTAAAAACTCGTCTTTTACGAGCGCGAACTTTTCTATAACATCCGAAGCGGTATGATTCCTGCCGATTTTTTCTAGCGTTTTATCGTTAAAAGTTTGTGGATTTACGCACACTCTGGTTACGCCGAAATCTTTTAACATAGCAAGGTTTTGTTTGGTTATGGCGTCCGGTCTGCCTGCTTCTACCGTATACTCTACGCCCGTGTTTATTTCGTTTACGGCGGTTAAAATCTTTTTTAAATTTGCGTCTGACAAAGCGACGGGCGTTCCGCCACCTATATAAATACTCCTAAGCGTTTTTATAAACGCTCTGCTTTCTTGTATTTCTTTTACCAAAGCGTCTACGTATTCGTCTATATATCGTCTAGACGATTTTACATCTGCCGTTATAAACGAACAATACTTGCATCTGGTAGGACAAAACGGTACGAAAACGAACAAATCGGAAAAATTATCCGTGTTGTCGTAAATATTTTTTTGCGTGTTTAACGTTTGTTCTACAAGACTTATTTTACTGTCGGAAACCTTCATTACGTCTTTAAAAAATTCTTTAAACTCGCCCGTTTTTTGTATCTGCTGATAGGCAAGTCTTGTAGGTCTTACGCCCGTCAACGCGCCCCAAGGCAAAGTTTCGCCCGTAAACATAGAAAGGGCTTTGTATAAAGAAAGTTTTGCGTAACGCTTATAAAGGCGCGTCTTTTCGGTTTGGTCTTTTATTTCGCCTAAAAGATTACCGTAAGCGTACGCCTTTCCGTTTATAACTATGGTATTTACTACCCTGTCGGGTTTTTCCGAAAACAAATGCTTTACGTTAAAAGTTTCGGAATTTTCAAACATATTAAGCAGTTCGACAAGGTCTTTTTTACAAAATTCCAGTTGTGTTTCAATCATTTCTTATATATGGATTATATTTTTTTTCGTGAAGTATGCTTGTAGGTTCGCCGTGCCCGGGGTAAACTTTGTAGTCGTCGCCCAAAGCGTACAACTTTTTTACCGACTTTATAAGTTCGGCGGTGTTCCCCGTAGGAAAATCCGTTCTTCCTACCGACTCGTAAAACAAAGTGTCGCCGGAAAATATAATATCGTCTACGATAAAAACGGCAGAACCGTCGGTATGCCCCGGCGTTATCATTACCTTTACATCTATATCCGCTATGCGTAACGTTTCGCCGTCGACAAACTCGTAGTCGGGCTTAAAACAACGAAACCTTTTTTTAAGATGTTCGTTTAACACGTCGCCGTTTTGCAATTTAAGACTTTCCAACTTACTTGCGTACACCTTTACGCCGTCGTCTTGAATTTGTTTGGCGTTTAAACTGTGGTCAAAATGCGAATGCGTAAGCAAAAGCGCGACTATTTTTATGCCTTGTTCTTTTGCAAATTCGGTAATACGGTTATAGTTTTCTCCGCCGTCTATTAAAACGCAATCGTTAGTTTGTTCGTTTACCAAAAAATAAGAATTTACGCCAAGCAGTCCCGTCTGAATAGTTAGCATCTTCATTTGTTTGCCGTCCTGTATACGTCTATTATTTTAGAGTCTTGTTTTATTTTGGTTATAAGGCTTTCTAATTCGTTTTTATCGTTTAGCCTGATATTAAAATCTACTATAACCTGTTTAGTTTTACTGTCTACCCTACCGTTTGTAGACACTATTTCTAATTTTAACTGCGCAACCGTAGAAGCGACCGAAGTTAAAATATCTATCTGCGAAGTACCTATTACCTTTATGCCTGCATTGTAAATAGTAGAGTCCCTGTCTGTCCAATTTACTTCTATAAGTCTGCCTTCTTCGGCGTTTTTAAGGTTAGGACAGTCTACCCTATGAACGGTTACACCGTGTCCGCGAGAGATAAAACCGACTATTTCGTCACCCGGAACGGGATTGCAACAGCCTGCAAAACGGACAAGAATACCTTGCATACCCTTTACCGTAACGCCACCCGACGGGTGTTTAGAGTTGGTGTAATATTTTGTGATTTGCGTTTGCGGTTGATTTTTGCGGTAGTAATCTATAAGTTTAACCAAAACCTGATTTACCGTTACCGCGCCGTAACCAATAGACGCGTACATTTCGTCTTGACTGTTAAACGACATTTTGCTTGAAAGAACCAAAAAAGATTCGTCGGTTAAAATTTCGTTTAAGTTATACCCCCTGCGCTTGCACTCGCCTTCTAGCATACTCTTGCCCGTCTTGACGTTTTCTTCTTTCATTTCTTTTTTGAAGAATTGTCTGATTTTTACTCTGGCGCTGGGGCTTTTTACTATTTTAAGCCAATCCCACGACGGACCCTTAGAGTTTTGCGACGTTATAATTTCTACTATATCGCCCACGTTTAAGGTATAGTTTAACGAAACGATTTTATTGTTTACCTTTGCGCCGACACATTTGTTGCCGACAGCCGAATGAATGTTGTACGCAAAGTCAAGCGGTGTTGCGTCTTTGGGCAAACTTATTACGTCGCCTTTCGGCGTGAATACCAAAACTTCGCTACTGTATATGTCGCCCTTAATGGAATTTAAAAACTCTCGGCTGTCCTTAAGACCGCCCTGCCATTCCATAACTTCCCTTATCCAAGAAAGACGGGTGTCTAAGCTTCCCGCTTCTTTTTTGTTTTCTTTATACTTCCAATGCGCGGCAATACCGTACTCGGCAGAATGGTTCATTTCGTAGGTACGAATTTGAATTTCGAAAAATTTGCCGAAGTTGGTTACTACCGTGGTATGAAGCGAACGGTACATATTGGGCTTTGGGGTTGCTATATAATCTTTAATTCTACCCGGAACAGGCTTCCAGCGGTGGTGGATTTTACCGAAAATTTCGTAACACTCATCTACGGAATTTACTATAACCCTGATAGCTACCAGGTCATATATCTGGTCTAAGGTCTTTCCGCGTTCTTTCATTTTTTTGTAAATGCTGTATAAATGCTTGCGCCTGCCGAAAACTTCGCCCACGACGTTAGATTCTTTAAGCATTTCGTTTACTTCGTTTACGACCTGCTCTACAAAACCTTCGCCTTCCTTCAATCGCTCGTCGATGTTGGTGGTAAGGTATTCGTAAAAATCGGGCTCTAAGTATTTTAGACACAGGTCTTCTAGTTCGCATTTAATACGAGATATGCCCAGTCTTCCTGCAAGCGGAGCGTAAACTTCTAACGTTTCCCTTGCCATACGCTGTTGACGTTCGACAGATAAAAAGTTTAGCGAACGCATATTATGAAGTCTGTCGGCAAGTTTTATAATAATAACCCTTATGTCTTTTGCCATTGCGACGAAAAGTTTTCTGAAATTTTCCGCCTGCTCTTCTTCTTTAGAAGTAAACTCTATTTTTTCTAATTTGGTTACGCCCAAAACAAGTTCTAAAATTTCGTCGCCGAATTCTTTTTTTATGTCGCCTTCTGACACGGGCGTGTCTTCTATTACGTCGTGCAAAAACGCCGCCGAAACGGTTGCATAGTCTAAACCTAAATCCATTAAAATTCCCGCGACGAAACAGGGGTGAATAAAATACTCTTCCCCCGAAGCGCGCTTTTGATTTTCGTGCGCCTTTTTGGCAAAGTCGTGCGCCTTTATGCAGACTTCGGCTTCTTTGCCCGAATATACTGTTTTAATTCGTTCGAGAATTTCCATAACTAACCCTTTAGCGATACTATTTTACTATATATCAAAGAATTTATCAACAGTTTTTTTTGAATTTTACCCGTTTTAAGAACTCCGCTTTCTATATCGAAAAACCCTAGTTCTATAAATACTCTCGTTGCAAAAATAAAATTATACGCGTCGAAAGTAACTTTATTATGTAAATAAAACTCCCAAGCACTTGTAAACTTTTTGCCTTTGCTGTTAATTAAGTAATTGTAAATTTCGGCAAAATCGCTTCTTTCTACGCTTAGCCTGTCTACATACTCGCACCCTAACCCCAGCAAGTTTACGCTTACGGGAATATCGCAAGACACGGTGGACAACGGATAATCTAAGTATTCTATTTTAGTGTAGTTGTCGGGAATACTTGTCGGGCATACGACTATACAGTTTTCGCCGTTTAAGGTATCGGGCGTAAACATAGACACTTTAAGGTCGGTTTTTATTTTTCGTAGCGTTTTAACGTTTGAAAGAACGTAAAGCGTACCGAACCCCTGTTTTAATTGTCCGACTTTTTGTTCGGGCTTAGCGGTATCTTCTTTTAGTATACCCGTAATTTGGTTTTCGAACACAAACAGGTCGGCGTCTGTTAAGTCGCTGTCTAGCACGACGTTTTTAACAATTCCTTTAACCGACTGAACACCCCTGAAAACCGAATAGTTTATTTCGAACACTACGTGTTTTTTAACGGGCAAAGCCAAAACCGATTTGTCTTTTTCTCCGTTAAAATCTAACATATCTATTTCGGGAACGGAAAAAGTATAGTGCGGAGAATTTACTTTCATCGGCACCGAATTAACCGAATTTTTAACAACCGTAAACAACGGCTTGCGGTTGCCCACACCAAACGGTTCTAACGCCTGAATTTCTTTTGCGAAACGCATACTTACAGAAGAAGTCAGGTTCATATCTACCATAACGGTTTTTTCTTTATTAAAAGCGCACCCCGAAATTTTTACGTACTCGCAAAGTTTACGCCTTAAATTTTCGAAATTAACGGCGTCTACCGACACGCCTGCCGCCTGAGAATGACCGCCGTAGCCTAAAAGATATTCTTCGGCATAGGCAATGGCATTAAAAACGTTTAATCCGTCTACGCTTCTTGCCGAACCTTTTAAGTACCCGTCGGCACCTGCAAAGACTATAACGGGGCGGTTGTACTCTTCGACAAGTCTAGAAGCGACAATGCCGACGAACCCGGTTTTCCAACTTTCGTCGTAGCATAAAATCATTTCGTCTTTATAATAACCGCCATCTATTATTTTTTGTTTTGCCTGACGGTAAATTAAATCGCATTCCGTTTGTCTGGCCAGATTATATTGGTTAAGTTTTACGGCGCAGTCGTATATTTCGGACTCAGATTCGGAAGTAAACAGCCTTAAACCGCAGTCGGCGTCGCCCATTCTACCGCCGGCGTTGACGCGCGGAGCGACCTGATAGGCAATGGTTTGCGCGGTAACTACGCGTTGACTGTCGTTTAGCATATATTTTAACGCCGGGCGCAAGGAGTTAGAGTTAAATATTTTTAAGCCTTCGTAAACTATATCTCTGTTTTCGTCGATAAGCTCCATACTGTCGGCGACGGTTGCAAGAGCAACCAAGTCTAAATATTTGTCTGCCCGACTACCTATTAAAGCGTAGCCTAATTTATACGCGACACCCGTACCGCAAAGCCCGTCGAACGGATAGCCGTTGCCCTTTATTTTGGGGTTTATAAGTATACACTCGGGCAACTCGGCAGGCGGTTCGTGGTGGTCGGTAACTATAACGTCTACGCCGTTTTGCATAAAAGAACTTATGGCGTTCTTTTCTGAAATACCGCAGTCGACGGTTATTATTAAATCGAGCCCGTGTTCCGACTTTATTCCGTTTATTTTATCTACATTTAAGCCGTACCCGTCTTCGCGTTCGGGAACGGATATCATTGCGTTTACGCCGTATTCTTTTAAGCAATAATACAGCGTGGCGGTTGCGCAAATTCCGTCGGCGTCGTAGTCGCCGAACACTAAAACCTTTTGGTTATGAAGTTTTGCAAACTCTATTCTTTCGACTGCTTGCTTTACACCGCCCAGCAAAAACGCGTCGTAAAAACGTTTTTTGCCGGGATTTAAAAACCGTTCGGCTTTTTGAACGGTATCTATATTACGGTAAAACAAAAGCCTTGCAGTATCGAACAAGATATTGCAACTTTCCGAAATGTTTTTAACGACTTTCGTTTGCTCGTCGTTAAGCGTTTTACCGTATTCTATAATCATAGTTTATCCTTTTAAATCGAATAAGGCGGAAGACTAGTTCCGCCTTATGCTTTTAAATCTTTTATAATTTATTTATTCAGTGCAGACCAAATAACGGGCGTCCAAACAAACGACACAAACACCGAACTAACCGCTATTACCAAAACAGCCAAAGCGGTAAATGTAACAAACCCTATACCGCCTATTAACCCTAAAAGCAATGCGACAACGACCAATGCGATAAGCACCGTCGCAAAACGCAATACACTGCCCGAACAAGCGCTATCTACTATTTCGTTAGAAGAAGCCTTAGCGTACAACCTAGATTGTTCTTTAAATCTTCTTACCAATACAACCGAAAGTACGGCGCTTAAAGTTAAAGAAGCAGAAACTACGAGTGCCCAAGTATCTATTGCCGGAATTCTGGTTAAAGCGATAAGCGAAAGCGAAAGCAATGCAGAAAGTACTGCGCTAAACAATACCGACAACGTCGCTTTAAGTTTTTCCATAATCAAAAGGTAAACGAATATAACCGCAACGGCAATTACAAGCGCTATTACAACGCCCCATACCTGTTGAGTTTTGCTAGAAACCACTTCGTTTACGTGCGCTTCTACAACGACTTTGTCGTTGGCAAGTTTTTCGGTTACGTATGCCGACAACTCTTCGGCTTTAACGCCGGTAGCGTTGGCAAATTTATAAATATGAATGTTACCGCCGTCCATAGTCTGATAAGCGTAGTCACAGTCTGTTAAGCCTTTTTCGGAGAAAAACGCTTCGGCGCTTTCTTTTGCTTTTGCAGACGCTTGGTCTATGTTTTGGTCAACGCCTACGGTAATTTCGTAAGACTTGCCGTCGGTAACGGTTCCGTTTATACCGAATACGCCTAGCATTACCATACCGGCAACTATAACGACGAGAGTAATAATCAACCACAATTTGAATTTAGAAGTTACGTTAAGTTTCATAATTACTCCTCCACCTTGTTAATACCCAAAAAGGCTTCTTTGTTTTTAACTACGCCGAATAAGAGCGAAGTAAACATTCTGGCGAAAAGCAACGTAGATACCAGCGAAACTGCTACGCCGATACCGAAAGTAACGGCAAAACTGTTTAACATACCGCCCGTAAACGCAAACAGCAACAATGAAACGACAATGCCAATTACACCGCTGTTTATTACGGGAACGAGCGCACGTTTAAACCCGTTTTTAACCGAAGCCTTAGCCGTTTTACCCGAACTTGCTTCTTCTTTGATACGCTTTGCCGTAATAACAAACCCGTCGAGAGTAAGCACGGTTGCAAAGATAATTCCTACCACACCGCCGAGATTTACCCTGATACCGGGTACGGCAATTAGCATAATAAGTTCTATTAGCATAAACAGTATCATAGAAAGAGCGGAAATAATTCCGAACCCTTTAAATAAGATTACCAAAGCAACCAAGCATAATACAAAAGTGATAGCGACTGCAAGAACGCATACCAGTTCGGTATTGCTTCCGTAAGGCGAAGAAACGTCTTCTACCCTTACAGGCGTATCGTACTTATATGCAAGTCCGCCCGAAGTGATTTTTAAAACCATTTGTCTTGCGCTTGCTTCTTCCGACGAAGTAAGATACATAGTCTGTGCGAAAGAACTAGAACTTATGGCGTTACCAGACGAACCGTCGAACGGAGAAAGAATTTCACCGCCGAGAGTTATTTTAAGGTAATAAGCCGAATCGCCCATATTGTTTACGATTGTTTTGTAAGCGTTGTCGGTAAAAGTAATTTCTACTACGTGTTCACCGCTCATTAACTTGTACTTTGCAGACTTAATAACCTTTTCGCCTTCTAAAATTCTGTCTTCTTCGGTGGGGTCGGCTTCGGTACAACCGAAAAACTCTAACTCGCCGTACTCGGTTGCCGTTTGAATGTCGGCATCGAGCGTGGTGTAATTAGGTTCGCCGTAATCGTTTAACGAAGCCTTTGCTTCTATTCTTAGAGAATAGTTTTCTTCGGTTTCGCCTTCCGACCTTAAAGCCTTTACGGAATAAGAAGAATAGCCTAAGGCTTCTAATCTTTGTTCTACGGTAGAAATAACGTCTTCTATATTTTCTATGCTCTCTGTATTGTCGTCTGCAAGTTTTACGGTGTACGCCGTACCGCCGGAAATATCGTAATCGGTATCTATTGCGCCTAGTACCGAATTAAAATTGTTTATTCCGATCGGAAATCTTGCAAATGTGATAAAGATTAAAAGCGCCATAATTACGCCTATAATCGATAGCAGAGTAATTGATTTCCCTTTTTTCATTTTTTCCTCCGATTGGGGGGGTCCCGAAATAATTGTCTTTATTTTTTTGCCGTGTTATCGGCGAATACTTACTTATTCTACTTCGTTAAGTTCTTTAAGCATTGCTTCTAAGTCGGCACCGTGAACGCCTGCCGCTTCACCTACGGTTTCGCCGTGAGCAAGCGCGCAACCCAAACAATGCATACCGTGTGCCATAAGAATTTCGGCAGCCTTGGGGTTTAGTTGAAGTGCTTCGAAGATAGTAGTGTTTTCTGTAATTTTGTTTGACATAATCTCTCCTTAAAATTTACCGCATAAAAAAACGGTATAACGAATGTTGTACCGTAGTATTATATAACTATTTTGTTTGTAAGTCAATAACTTTTTTAAAAATTACCGCCCAAACGCATATAAAATTTTACAAAATTCTAAATTTTCGACAACTAAAAAAATTACCTGCCCCGTTTTAGCGCGTCGTTCATTTTAACGGCTATACGCAAAAACTCGTTCAACTCGTCTTCGCCGACGGCGTTTATCAGTTTTGTTACGAACTTTACAAGTTCGGCTTCCCTTTTTTCTAATGCCGTTTTGCCTTGCTCGGTAATATCTACCACAGTTTTGCGCGCGTCCGTTTTAAAAGCCGAACGCTTAACCAAACCCTTTTTTTCTAGAGTGTTAAGTGCGACCGCTACTCTCGGCGTAGAAAACCCCAGCGCCTTGCTTATATCCCCCGAAAGAATTTTTTTATTCGACCTAGCCAGCAACTGTAAAATTACGTACATTCCCTTGCTGTTGTCGTCTAGCATTTGCAAAATTTCTTTGGGTCTGTTTTTGTAAAATTCTTCTAAAAAAATTTTAGCCTTTTGTTCGTTTTCCATTTACCCTGTTAACCTTTTACTTTTTTGAATAAGAAAGCGTAATTATATGGCGTTCTCTGTTTTGCGTTTTGTTTTTGTAATTTATAGCCTTTTCGGGACAGGTGTTTATACAAGCCATACAATGCGTGCAGTTGTTTGCCCATACGGGCTTACCGTCTTTAATTGAAATATTGTTTAAAGAACACGCGCTTTGACACTTACCGAACCCTGTACATTTGTCGTTTACCTTAAACCCTTTTGCGCTGACCATAAGCGGATAAAACACGGGCGCCATAACGCCCGACATAAACTTACCACACAACCCGACCTTTTGCTTAGAAAAACTTTTGCCCTGAGAGATTATTAAAGAAAGTTCTTCTATTTTAGGGTTAGATTTTAAAACTTCTTTTTCGGCGTCGGCTTGATTTAGTACGGGGTAATTTGCCACGTAACACTGTGGCATTATTACCGAAGCCGTTCCGCAATACTCGGCGCTAATCGACTTCGACAATTTTCGACAATATTTTTCTACATTCCAGCCCGACTGAAAACAGGTGCATACGAAATAAATTTTGCTTGCCGATATTTTTATGCTTTTTAAATGTTCTTCTAAAACATGTGGCATTCTTCCGCAATAGTTAGGAAAGACAACCGTTAAACTTCCGTCGCACACAATGTCGGTCGTATCGTTTTTCTTTAACCGCTCGTTAACAGATACAAGCGCGTCGTTTGTGTTTAGCGCAATTCCCTGCGCTACGTACCTACTGTTTCCGCTACCCGAAAAATATATGACCATATCGTTCCCCTTTTTTACTAACACTGTTAGATATTTTTTATATAATAGCATAAACTTATAAGACAGTCAAGCGAAAAAACTATTTAGTACGCAGGTAAAAAAATATTTACCGACATTCTAGTCGTATTTGCCTGTCGATAAAATTACGGCAAGTATAATATAACTTTTAGAATTGTTGTAAAAAAACACGCTGTACTTTGTTTAATAAAGTACAGCGTGCTAAATTATTTTAGATTAAAAAATTTTCTATAAAACAGCCGATTTAAAAGCGCATTTTTTTAGCCTTCAGTTTCTTCTTAGGCTTCCGTATATTCGGTGGGTACGGTAACTTCGATAGTACCGATGTCGCTAAGTATATACGTTGCGCTTTCCCCTTCTTCGGTTATTCTCATTTGCAAAGAATAAAGAACGCCGTCTTCGAACGTTACGGTTACTTGTGTTTGCATACCATCTACTTCGCCGGAAAAAGTATATCCGCCTATTTCTTCGTCATTATACACAAACTCATCATACAAACCGCCGAACATTTTGAAAGACATATAAGATTGAAGCAAACTATCAAACTCGGACTGTTCGACGCTAGTTCTAATACAACTGTCTGTATCGGCGTCGTATACATAACAATAATACGTATCTTCGCCTTCTGCCGAATATATTAGACAACTACCGTCGTAATCTATACATACGACAAAAGAGTCGACACTGATATTCATTGTCGTTGTACCGTTTTCGTCGTCCGTTATAGTTAAACTCAATGCAAAGTTGTATATGTCAAAAGCGTTTGCCCATGCTTCTGCGTTAGGGATAGTATTACCCTTTATATCGCTACCCTGCCCGCCTTCTTGGTAACCGTCTTCAGAACCGCTTTCCGTTTTGTCTGTATACTCGGTAGGCACGGTAACGGTAGTAGTGCCTATGTCGGATAAGGTTGCCGTTGCCGTAACCGTTTCCGATTCTTCTGTATAAGTAACGGTCATTTCGAAACTATTAACCGCACCGTTTAAGAAACCTATTTTTATGGTCGTATCCGTTACAGTGCATACATATTGTTCTGTCTCGGTATTGTATATAAACTGACTATACATATCTTCGAACATTTCGTATAAGCCCATCACTTTCTCTTCGTATGCAGACCGGTTGCTGGTGTATTTAGTATAATTACCGTTATAATCTTCGAGATACACATAATACATACCGTTTTCTATCGTGTATATATTCTCTTTCAGTACACGCTGATTTCCGTCTAAACTCCAGTAAATTCCGTCACCTATGGTTGTACCGCAATATTTTGTGTAGCCCGTCGAAACGGTGCTATCGCCTTGCGTCGACTCGGTGGTAGTAATGGTATAGTTATTACCCAAACTATACAAAGCGTACTTCCACTGTTCTTCGTTTACTTGCGTACCCGTTGCAGGTGTTTCGGGTTCGGCGGGAGTTTCGGGTGTAGTAGGATTTTCCGGTTTTACAGGGTCTGTCGGATTTTCGGGGTTTTCTGACGGAGTAAAATCGACGTAATGCTCGGGCAAGGTAACGGTTGTAGTACCGAAATCACTAAACGTATACTCTGCCGTATCATCTTCGGTTACTTTTGCCGTAAACGACAAAGCAACCATTTCCCCGTCGGAGAAAACTATTTCTACACTGTTAATTATGCCTATCATCTCCGATTTATCTAAGTTAGTAGCGGTATATTTTCCGTCCGCATAAGTAAACGAACTATAATCGTTTTCGAATACGGTAAAGATTTTTGCGATAAAAACATAAGAATCGTAAACATCTTTTGTAGCAGAAATTCTTAGCCATGTATCGTCGCTTTCGTTAGGTTGGTAGCAATAGTAATTGCCGTTTTCTTTTGTACAAATAACCACGTATCCGTCGGATTCCATACTGATTTTGCCGTCTTCGTACTTTAACGTACCCGACTCGCCGTCACTGTCGCTTCCGACATAGGTAAAGTTGTTAGTGTCTTGTAAAATTTGTTTCCACTGTGCTTCGGTTACTTGCGT
>CAYYYD010000033.1:2213-14537 GCA_964475885.1 uncultured Christensenella sp. | reverse complement strand
AAAAAAGCAAGTGTATAAAGAATTTATTTAGAATAGATTGACATTTGTCGTTACAAGTGGTATTATATACATAATCCCACGTTAGGAGAAAAACGATGAATATATTGGTATCGACAGATACTTCGTGTTTAGTTAGCAACGATGCCTTTAAAAATTACGATATAAGCGTGTTTCCGCTAAACGTAATTATTAACGGCGAAGAATTTTTAGACGGCGTAACAATCAATCAAGAGCAGTTAAAAGAAGCGATGCGTTCGGGTAAGAACATAAAAACTTCTACTCCGCCACTAGGCCTTATTTCCGAATATTTCGAAGACCTGTTTAAAAAAGGTTACGACCATATAATACATTTTACAATTTCAAGCAAACTTTCGTCTATGAACGAGTTGTTTAAAAATGTCGCCAAAGAGTTTGACGGTAAAATAACCGTAATAGATAGTTTGGCAGTTTCTATGCCTATGCTAAACTACGTGTTCTATGCGTACGAGCAGGCAAAAGCAGGCGTTTCTCCGCAAGAAATCGCAACTGCCATAGAAACTTTTAAGCAAGATAGCAAAGCCGTTTTCATTCCGGAAAATCTTACGGCGTTAAAAAACGGTGGCAGAATTTCGCCCAGCGCTACGTTCGTGGGTAATTTGCTGGGTATAAAACCCGTAATCGCCTTGGCGGACGGCGAACTATCTAAACAAACCATTACAAGGCGCGAACGCAGGTATTTTATAGACTATATCAGCCAGATTGTAAAAGAAAAGCCCGTAGATAAATACGAGTACAGTCTTGTTTCTTTCGACGCTAATCAGCGCAATTTACAGTCTATATACGAACATATGGATACTGTTATCGGTGCGGGTAAATATATAACGGGCATAATCCCCATAAATGTATGCGCACACTGTGGGCCGGGTACGATAGGGCTTACCATAGCGCCTAAAATAAACGTAAAACCCTTAAAAGACTATTTAAATTAAAATTGTTAAAATTAACGGTAACAAAAAAGCACTCTAAAATAATTTAGGGTGCTTTTGTATTTTAAAAGGTACAACCGAATGTGCGTAAAAAAATCAGTTATCGCTTATCATTTTCTTTTTAAACGCCACAACGGTAACTATTACCGATAAAACGGTAAACACGGCTATATTTAGTAAACCTAGTTTTGCAACATCGTTAAAAGAATACGTAACGCCAAAAGCGTTTACCGAACGGGTAATCGTTCTGCCGATATACACCGACGGGTAAAAGGGCAAAACCCTGCAAAAAGATTGAAAGTTCCCCATAGTTTCTATCGGCATCCAGCAACCGCCCAAAATACCTGCTATGCTAATAAACACCGAACATATTCCCGGTGCCGTTTTATCGCCAAAAATCGTTCCTAAAAGTATTCCTAAAAAAATGTTTGTAACCAGAACGGGCAACTGCGAAACGATTAACAGCAAAATTCTTGTAAAAGGGATAAATTCTACGCCAGTCGCAACCGAAAGCACAAAACCCGAAACGATACATATTAGAGTTTGAAGCAGACCTATTATAAGCCCGACCGAAAAATAGCCCAAAATAAAGTGGTAAGACTTCATTGGCGAAGAAAACAGTCGTTTTAAAAAGAAGGTTTGCCTGTCTTTAGAAACGACTAGCGCAACGTTAAGCATTACAAACGAGTACGAAAAAACGAGTAGCGCAGGTAACAGCGAAGGCAGTTCGAAAAGGGGAGTGTTGCCACCCGAGTACTTGTTTATTATATTAAACAGCAAAAGCATTACGACGGGAAACCCTAAACAAAAAACGTATATTATAGGGTCCCTTAAAATTTCTTTTAAGTTTCTGTTAAAAAAATTTATAATCTTATTCATTTTTTAACCCCGCAAGTTTTATAAACGCGTCTTCGAAATTATCGGTGTTAGTAGATTGTTTAATTTGTTCTATCGTTCCCGTTTGCAAAAGTTTACCGCAAGAAAGTATTGCAACCCTGTCGCACAAGTTTTCTATCTCTTCTAGATAATGCGAAGTTAAAATAACGGTAACGTTGCCTTTAAGCTTTTTAATAATACCCCAAAGTTCGCGTCTGGCAAAAACGTCTAACCCTAAAGTCGGTTCGTCTAGAAACAGTATTTTCGGTTTGGAAATAAGCGAAACGGCAATAGACAGCCTTCTTTTATAACCGCCCGACAAAGTTTTGGCTTTTTGGTTTAACACGTCGTTTAAGCCGAAAGTGTTTATAAGTTCGGTTATATGCTTTTCGTCGCGGATATTATAAACGTTTGCAAAAAACCGCAAGTTTTCTTTTACGGTCAGGTTGCTTGCAACCGACGTTTCTTGCGGAGATACGTCGGTTATTTGTTTAATTTTATCTGCTTCGGTATCTAAATTAAACCCGTCTACCGTTATTTGCCCTTCGGTCTTTTTTGTAAGTCCGCAAATAATTTTAATAAGCGTGGTTTTGCCTGCGCCGTTTACACCCAAAAGCCCGAACAGTTCACCTTCTTTAATTGTTAAAGATACGTCGTTTAGCGCTACCTTTCGTTTGTAGTTTTTACAAACTCCGTCAATGGTTATTATATCCATAAAAACCCCTTAGTTTATAAAATTTTGTCGGTTAAACTTTCTATTACGTCTGCCTTAATTAAAGCCATTCCTTTTTCTTTGTCGCAAAGAACTATTATCGAATCGCCCGACTTAATGTCAAACATATCTCTCGCTTCTTTGGGGATAACTATCTGTCCCTTTTCTCCGACCTTGCATATCCCCACGTATTTGTTTTTTTCCATACAAACTCCTTTTTATCTAACAAGTTATACTTTTCATACTTATTATACTTTTAAGAAGGGTAATTGTCAACGGATTATTAAATAAAAAAACGCTTTATCTAAAAAAGACAAAGCGTTTTGCGTTTTGGTTTTTATAATCGGTTACATTTTTTTGATGGTTTTTCTGGGGCACTTTTCGGCACAGAGTCCGCAACCCGTACATTTGTCGTAGTTTATAACGGCAAGGTTGTCTACTATTTCTATTGCTCCGTTGGGGCAGTTCTTTGCACAAAGTCCGCAACCGATACAGCCGACCTTACAAGCGTTTACCACATCTTTGCCTTTGCATTTAGAAGAACAAGCAACGTAAACTTTTGCGCTTTTCGGAATAAGTTCTATAATATGTTTGGGGCAGGTTCTTATGCAAGCGCCACACGAAGCGCAATCTTGGGGTTGGGTTATGGCAACGCCGTTTTCCGTTTTAATTGCACTAAACGGACAAGCCGAAACACAGCTTCCGCCACCCAGACAACCGTTGGGGCAAACCTTATCTCCGCCAAGGCAGGCGTTTTTAGATTCGCAAGAACCGTTTCCTATGTAGTCGAATTTTGTTTTTGCCGAGTCGGTATCTCCGGCACATTTAACTACCGCGGTCATAGGTTGGGTTTCTTTGACTTCCGTACCTAAAATCCCTGCGATTATTTTTTTGTTTTCGTTAGAAGTCGAAGCGCAACCGTTTATGTCGGCTCTGCCTTCTATCAACGCTTTTGCAAAATCCGAACAACCTGCAAAACCGCAACCGCCACAGTTGGCGCCCGAAAGTTTATCGGCTATTTCGCCGATACGCGGGTCTTCTTTTACCGCGCAAAACTTGTTGACAAGCAAAATAAGAACGGTAAACACCAACGCAAGCACGCCTAAAATGGCAAGAACGATACCGAAGTTTGACCAGTTTATATCTTTTAACAATAAATTCATATGGTTTTCTCCTTATAGCGAAATCATACTAAACACGTAAAACGCCATAGCGATAAACGTTGCCGTAAGCATAGCTATGGGGAAGCCTTTAAGGTGCTCGTTAAAGGGCGTGTTTTTAAGTTTTTCTCTTAAACCGCTCATTATAACGATAGAAATCAAAAACCCTACGCCACCGAAAAAGCCGTATGCGACCGAGTTTAGCAACCCCATTGAAGAAAGTCCGAAGGCTTCTGCCGTGCCGGTGTCTATAACCAGTTCTGCAACGCCTAAAACGGCGCAGTTGGTAGTTATTAGCGGAAGATAAATTCCCATAGAGTTATAAAGGGTAGGCGAGAATTTTTTAAGTACTGATTCTATCATTTGAACAAGCGCGGCTATTACGAAAATGAATACTATAATTTCTAAGTATTCCAGCCCCAAAGGTACTAAAATGCTTGTGTATATGGGGTAGGTGATAAGGCAGGTGATTGTCATAATAAACGTAACCGCAACACCCATACCGAATGCCGACTTGGTGTCTTTGCTAACGCCCAAAAAGGGGCAGATTCCCAAAAACTGAACGACGACGAAGTTGTTTATAAACGTGGCGGTTAAAGCGACAAGAAGAAGTGTTCCCATATTATTTTACCCCCTTAGAAGCGTGTTTTTTAGAAACGGCGTTTACAACGTAGTTAAACACCGCTATAAACAAACCGAACGTAAGGAATGCGCCTGCGCTAGACGTAAAGAAACCTATCGAAAAAACGTTTGCGTCCCACAACTGAATTCCGAAAACAGAGCCGTTGCCGAGTATTTCTCTCACAGCGCCCATAAGCGTAAGCGCAATCGTAAACCCTAGCCCCATAAATAGACCGTCTAACGCCGAATCGAAAACGGGATTTTTAAAAGCGAAACTTTCCGCACGACCTAAAATAATACAGTTTACGACTATAAGCGGTAAGTATACGCCCAAGGTCGTGTAAAGGTCGGGTAAAAACTTGTCAAGTACAAGTTTTACAACCGTTACGAATGTAGCGATTATAAGCACGAAGGCAGGAATTCTTACCGAGTTGGGAATTACGTTTTTAAGCAAAGATATAAGTACGTTAGAACAAATTAAAACAAACGTAACCGCAAGCCCCATACCTATGCCGTTAGAAGCGGCGGTGGTAAGCGCAAGGGTGGGGCAGGTTCCTAAAACCAACCTAAACGTGGGGTTAGAAAAAATTAAACCGTCAGAAGCAATTTTCTTAAATTTTCCCATAACTATTCTCCTATAAGTTTGGCAACCAATCTTAGCGCAACGTAAACGGAATTGGATATTGCGTTAGACGAGTAGGTTGCGCCCGTAACTATTTCGGTAACATCGCCTTTGTTGTCGTCGGTGGTTTTTCCGGTAAAACTACCGTAAAGTCCGGAAACTTTTGCCATAAGCGTTTGACCGCTGTAAGAATCTTCTACGACGTTTTTAACCGTACGGTCGGAACCGATTGCAACGTACGTGGTAACCGTTCCGTTAGAGTAACCTTTTTTGCCGGTAGAAAGTACCAAATAGTCGCCGTTGTCTAGTTTGTAGCAAGCTTTAATAACGCCTAGTTCGTCGTATTCGGACATATCGACAGAAGAAAGGTCTACAGTCTGTTCTAGTTGAACGTTGTCGCCCGAATATATTTTGTCGATTGCGCGTTGAATACGTTCTTCTTCGGTAACGAACAGCAGGTCGGATAAAACTGCCAACAGTCCGCCACAGATAAGTATTATAGAAAGCATAACGGCAACGGGTTTAATATATTGTTTCATATTATTTAGCCCCCTTTTTTTGCTTTACGTATCCGAACGGTTTATACATAGATATTTTGTCGATAAGCGGAACCAAAACGTTCATCAACAAAATAACGAAAGACGCCGTTTCGTATCCGGTAAAATGGCGCAAAACGGAAGTAAGCGCACCGAATAACACAAAGAAAATAACGTTTCCTAGCGTCGTGGTCGGGTTGGTTACGTAGTCGGTTGCCATAAAGAAAGCGCCGAAAATCAAACCGCCCGATAAAATAGCAGGTAAGAATGCGCCGAAAGAACCGTTAAGCAAAACGGCTACAAGACCTGCAACGGCAACCGAAATAAGCGGAAGCCATATTTTAATTATTCCGCGAACGGCAAGATAAATTGCCCCGACCAAAATCGCCACTTTACACGTTTCGCCTATGCAACCGCTAACACCTGTTCCCAGCAAAAGGTCTACGGTAGAAAGCGAAGAACCGTCGCTTAAAAAACTTTGAAGGCTTGTCGCACCGGTAATTATATTATCGTTTATCGCGCCGATAGAAGGAGCGACGAAAGTATTCATTACGGTGGTAAAAGATATAAATGCGAATATTCTGCCCGCGGCGGCGGGGTTTACCAAATTGTATCCCGTACCGCCGAAAAGCATTTTTACAACGACTATCGCAAAAACGCTTGCAAGTGCAGGTATGTACAAGTGTGCACTTGCAGGTATGATTAGCGCGATTATAAGACCGGTTACGACCGAAGTATAATCGAACGAGCGCGCTATGTCTTTAATGTTTTCCTTTACGGCAAGGCGGTAAACCAATTCGGAACCGACAGCCGATACTACCGCAACCAATACGGTAAGAAAGGCAAAAATTCCGAAATAAACAATGCCCATAATTACAGCGGGTAAAAGCGCGATGCACACATTTTGCATTATTTTTTTGGTAGAGTTACCTGACCTTACGTGGGGGGAAACCGAAAATTGTAAATCAGCCATTATTTACTCTCCTTTTGTGCTTCTTTTAACTGAATTTCTCTTATTTTGCCTTTTGCAAAATTAAAACTCTGAACCAACGGATGTTTAGCGGGGCAGTTGTACGCACAAGAACCGCATTCGATACAGTTCAAAACACCTAACTTCTGCGCCGTTTTGTAATCGTTTGCCTGAATGTTTTTATCCATTAACGAAGGAATAAGTCGCATGGGGCAGTTGTCGGCACACTTACCGCAGTTTATACAGTTAGTGGGCTTGTCTTGGTTGGCTTCGCCTTTTTTAAGAACAAGCAAACCCGAATCCGTTTTTCTTGCGTATTGGTCTAAGTTTATAAGCGCCTTGCCCATCATAGGTCCGCCTGCGACGAGTTTTACCGTTTCTTCGGACTTTCCGCCACAGTAGTCTATAATATCGCTGAACGGCGTTCCTAACGCCACTTTAAGGTTTTTGGGCGTTTTAATACCTAAACCGCTGACCGTCATTACCGTTTGGGTTAAAGGTTTGTTTAGTTCTATGGCTTCGTATACGGCGATTACCGTTTTAATGTTCTGAACGCATACGCCCACGTCGAACGGCATTTTACCGCAAGGAACCTTTCTGCCCGTAGTACAATATATAAGATGTTTTTCGCTTCCCATAGGGTATTGTTTTTTAAGTACTACTACGTCTAAGTCTTTGTATTCGCTGAAAAGTTTTATCGCTTGGGGCTTGTTTGCTTCTATACCGATAATTATTTTGTTGATATTAAGCGCCATAGCCGTGTACTTAATACCCTTGTAAATGTCTTCGGTGCGTTCTAGCATCAGCCTGTAATCGCAGTTTAGGTAAGGTTCACATTCGGCGCCGTTTATAATCAGCGTGTCTAACTGTGTTTCAGGCGAAAGTTTGACGGCGGTAGGAAACCCCGCTCCGCCCAGACCTACTATACCTGCAAGCCTTATTCTTTCTACTAAATCTTTTTGCGAAAACTCCGACATTTCCGGGAAAAGTATTTCTTCGTCCGAGCCGTCGTTTTCTATTACGATATGCTTTTGTTTTTGCCCCATACCGTTTACTATGTCTATAATTTCGGTAACCGTTCCGCAGACAGACGAGAACACGTTTGCCGAAATCATTCCGCTTGCTTCGCCGATTAGTTGACCTTTTTTAACTTTGTCGCCGACGGCAACTACCGGAATGGCTGGCGCGCCGATATGCTGAGACATACTGATATATACCTTTTTAGGTAACGGCATACTTTCTATCGCCGAATCTTCCGTAAGGTATTTCATATCCTTTACATGAATACCGTAAGGATAGTTTTTGCCTTTTCTTATACTCAAAGTTATTCCTCCTGTTGGTTTATATTTTCCGCCAAAAAGTTTAGCGGTAATTTTTTAATTAGCAGATAAGTCGTAAGCCCGACTATTAACCCCGATACCACCGCCGTAACCGATAGATAGGGTAAATAAGAAATATATTCCCAAACGCCCGTTACCAAACAAAACATAATGTTTTGAACGGACATATTTACAACCGCCCCCGTAACGCTTATCGCAGTTAAACTTACGTTTTTCGTAAAGCATACCAAAACCGACTGAACGGCGCAAGATAATATCCCTGCGGGCAAAGAATACAGTATTGCCGAAAGATTGCCCGAAAACAGGCTTCCCAACAAAATTTTTACAGCCATAACCGTAAACCCATATTTATAGCCCAAAACGACGATTGTAAATAATATAAAGATATTAGAAACGCCCATTCTCGCACCGGGAATTAAAATCGGCGGAAACAGACCTTCTATCATAAACGCCAGCGTAGACAAAGCCGAAAGGACGGCAGTAAACGTAAGTTTTTTTAAGGTCGAGTTTTTCATAACGCGCCCCCCGTAGAAGGCTCGCTCATCGACTGAGAAAGCGGTGTAATTTTAAGGTTGTGCGGAAGACAGTAAATAACGCCGTTGTCGGAAATTTCCGCAAAACTTACGCAGTCGTTACCGCGACAAGAACTTTCGGTTATCTTTACGGTTTTGTTTTGACAATCGTATTTTATTATGTTATACTCCGTTTTACCGTCGATATAAACGGTAACGGTGCAATTTTTTGAATCGTGTTCTACGACGTATAAATCGCTTTTAACATACAGGCGAGAGTCGTTGTAAAAAAACTCTAACACTTCGGTGTCGCCCACGCTTACATTAAAGCCTTGCGAATTGGTTTTGTTTGGCAGTATTACAAAAATCAAAAACAGCAAAAGCACCGCCGTAAGCAGGCAAGCGTAAACTATAATATCCGCTTTGTTAAACGGTGCGGAATTCTTAAATTTTTCTGCCGAACCCGTTTTTTTTGCGTAATTGCCCAAAAAAAATTCTCCCGTATTCTTCAAACAAAATAAAAACGCCCGAGAAAGTTGCGTTAAAACGATACTTTCTGACCGAAAGAACAACAACCCGTACTTTAACAAAACAAAAGCGACGAAATTATTTAAAATAATTATACTACTTTAAACCTTATTTGACAAGTCTTTTTAAATCTTACGGCGTTTGTTTTGCGTTTACGGTTTGCCTTAAAAAATCAGTCCGCTTAAAAAAACGGCAAGGCAAGAAAGAACGGCTACAACAATAAGCGAACGCTTGCACACCGAACCTACAAGCGCAACTACCGTTCCTATAAGCGCAGTGTAAAAATTTCCCGTCTGATAAAAGATGTAGGGGAAGGTCATAGCCGACAAAACGGTATACGGTACGTAATACAAAAGACTGTTTAAGTAAGGCGATTTAATTTTTTTGCGAATAAACGCCATAGGAATAACCCTTATAACATAGGTTACGCCTGCCATAACCAAAACAAGCCCGACCATTTTAAGCGTCATTTTGTTCTACCCCCTGTTTAACGGGAAATATAAAAGCAATTACCGAAGCGGAAACTATCGCGCTTACGATAATTTTTATTTCCGAAGACATAACCGAAAACACGTTGACGTAATAAAACAAGCAACTTACCCCTGCACTTAAAAGCACGGCAAACAAAACGCCTAAGTCTTTGGTCGCAGGCGGAACGATTATGGCAACGAACATAGCGTAAAGGGCTATTCCTAAACAAGAAACTATTCTGTCGGGAAGAATGTTTCCTGCGGTCGCGCCCAAAAGAGTGCCGAGCGCCCAACCGACGTACGGTAAAAGCGCAAGCCCGTAAAAATAGTTTTTAGAAATCGTTTTAGGTTTAGATACCGCCACCGCAAAAATTTCGTCGGTTATAAACGCAGAAGTTAAAAGCCTATGCTTTAACGTAAAAGACGAATCGGTTTTTTGCGAGAGAGAAGTGCTCATTAAAAAATACCGAGAGTTAATAACCAACTGCGTAAGAATAATTTCTACGAAAGAACCTGCAGACGCAACTATTTTAATTCCTGCAAGTTGACCTGCCGAAGTAAGGTTGGTCATAGAAATTAAAAGCGTTATTAAAACGGGTACGCCTAAGATACTTGCATTAACCCCGAAAGCGAACGCAACGGGGAAATACCCCAGCCCTATGGGTATTCCGTCTTTAACGCCCGTATTAAATTTTAGTTCGGAAAAATTATCAGTCATTTTTTTTACCTTTAAAAATCAAATATATTCTAACATAAAACCTTGTAAAACCAAAAGCAAATGCAACCGATTTTTAAAAAATTCGCAGTCGTTTTTTTAAAGCGTCGAATCAATTAAGAATAAAAATTTTTTAAAAACCGTTGACCTTATCGGTTTAGCGTGCTAAACTGATAAAGAATTATTATACAAGGTGGATGGATATGGAAGTTTTTTCTGATAAAAAATACGAAAAGTTTTTTAAGGCGGTGCTAAAACTAAACACCGTTTCCGATTGCAGAAAGTTTTTCGAAGACGTTTGTACCGTTAAAGAGATAGACGGTATGTGCCAACGGCTAGAAGTCGCCGAACTGTTGTATAACGGTTGCAACTATCAAGAAGTGGTTAAAAAAACGGGCGTAAGTTCTGCCACCATAAGCAGGGTAAACAAATGCTTAAACTACGGTTCTGGCGGATACAAAACGGTATTAAACGATAAAAACGACTAGACTTAAAAAGTCAGGTTACCGTTAAAGGGGTAAAAAATGGAAAACAGTATCGAGATTAAAAATTTACGTAAATCGTTTAAAGACGTAAAAGCAGTAGACGATTTAAGTTTTTCGGTAAAACAGGGCGAGTTCTTTGCGTTTTTGGGTGTAAACGGCGCAGGTAAAAGCACTACCATTTCTATTATGTGCGGTCAGTTGTCTAAAGACGGCGGTTCGGTTTTTATTAACGGAAAAGATATAGAACGCGGTATGGAAGAAATTCGCAAAGAAATAGGCGTGGTCTTTCAGTATTCCGTTTTAGACGCTCCGCTGACCGTAAAAGACAATTTAGAAACGCGTGCGTCACTTTATGGCATTACCGGAAAAGATTTCGAAAAAAGGCTGGCAGAACTCAGCGAACTTCTCGATTTCAAAAACTTGTTAAACAGAGATTTCGGCAAACTTTCGGGCGGTCAAAAACGCAAAATAGACGTTGCTCGCGCGCTTTTGCATCACCCTAGTATTCTTATTTTAGACGAACCCACCACGGGCTTAGACCCGCAGACCCGCAAACTTATTTGGCAAGTCGTTCATAATTTGCGACGCGAAGAAAAAATAACGGTGTTTTTAACCACGCATTATATGGAAGAAGTCGCCGACGCCGACTATGTGGTTATTTTAGACAGCGGTAAAATCGTGGCGCAGGGTACTCCGCTAGATTTAAAAAACCGTTATACGGGCGATTTTATTACCGTGTACAACGTTTCGGAAGACTTGGTAAAACAATTAAAAAAACCTTACGTTAAAATAAAAGACGCGTATCGCGTAGCCGTAAAAGACACCAAAGAAGCAAAGTCGCTTATTTTAAGTTTTCCCGATACATTCGAAGATTTCGAAATAGTAAAGGGTAAAATGGACGACGTATTTCTTTCGGCTACTGGTAAAAATCCGGAGATGTAATATGAAACAGTTTTTTGTCGTTGTTAAACGAAACGTAAAAATGTATTTTAAAGACAAGGGTTTGTTTATCAGTTCGCTGATAACACCGCTCGTACTGTTGGTTTTGTACGTTACCTTTTTGGCAAACGTGTTTAAAGACAGTTTCGTAAGCGCTCTGCCCGAAGGTATGGAAGTCGCCGAAAAACTTATTAACGGTTGCGTTGGCGGAGAACTGTTGTCGTCGCTTCTTGCCGTGTGTTCGGTTACCGTGGCGTTTTGTTCTAACATTATAATGATACAAGACAAGTATCTGTCGGGTATAAAAGACTTTAACGTTTCACCCGTAAAGCGTTCTAAAATGGCTACGAGTTACCTTACGGCTTCCTTTTTAAGCACGCTTGCGGTATGTTTTATTACTTGTCTTTTGGGCTTTATTTATCTTGCCGTAACGGGCTGGTATCTGTCTTTTACCGACGTGTTGTTAATATTTTTAGACGTGGTTTTACTGTCTTTGTTCGGAACAGTGTTGTCGTCTATTATATTTACCTTTTTATCTACGCAAGGTCAGGCTTCGGCGTCGGGAACAATCGTTTCTGCCGGATACGGTTTTTTATGCGGAGCGTATATGCCTATGTCGTCGTTCGGAAGCGGTTTGCAAAAAGTATTAAGCTTTTTGCCGGGTACGTACGGCACGTCTTTGGTAAGAAACCATTCGCTAAACGGCGTATATAAAGAAATGAGTAAAATAGGGTTTCCCGACCAAGTAATAGAAGGAATAAAAGACTCTATCGACTGCAACCTTTACTTTTTCGGAAACAAGGTAGAAGTTTGGCAAATGTATTTGGTACTTGCCTTAACCGATTTGGCTTTAATAGGAATTTATGTTTTAAT
>CAYYYD010000033.1:0-2113 GCA_964475885.1 uncultured Christensenella sp. | reverse complement strand
AAAAAAGGCAAAAAGGGAAAGCCGATTTTTTTGATAAAGGCAGACTAACCGATATGAGTAAATACGAAAAACTTTGGAAGTATGTAAAAGAGTGCGATAAACAAAACTTAGAACTGTCTTTTAAAGAGATAGAATTTATTTCGGGCGTACCCGTCGACCATTCTTTTTTGACTTATAAAAAAGAATTATCGCAGTACGGGTACAAGGTCGGTAAAATTTTTTTAAAACAGCAAAAGGTAAGTTTTTGTAAAGCGCAACGAGACACGGTTGTCGTTTATGTCCACGGGAAAGGCGGAAGCGTATCGGAAGCAGAACACTATAAAAGACTTTTTCCCGATTACGACATGGTAGGTTTTGACTATAAAGCCCAAACGCCCTGTCAGGCAAAAAGCGAATTTCCGATAATTTTAAAAAATATTTCGGCAAACTACAATCACGTTGTTCTTGTCGCAAACAGTATCGGCGCGTATTTTTGCATGTGCGCCTTCCCGCAAGAAAAGATAAAAAGAGCGTATTTTATTTCGCCTATCGTAGATATGGAAGGGCTGATTTTAAATATGATGCGTTTATCGGGCATAACCGAAAACGACTTACAAAAAAGACAAACCGTCGTAACGGAATTAGGTGAAACGCTTTCGTGGGAATATCTTAGTTACATTAGAAACAATCCAGTTTGTTGGAATGTTTTTACCGAAGTTTTGTACGGAGAAAAAGACAATCTTACTTCGAAAGAAACCATTGTAAATTTTGTAAACGGTCATAACGCAAGCCTAACGATAACGAAAAACGGCGAGCATTGGTTTCATACGGCAGAGCAACTTAAATTTTTAGATAAATGGATATTACAGGGAGAGAAAAAATGGAAAATGAAAACTTAAAATTACACAAACGGGCAAAAACGCAACTGATTATCGGGATAGTTTTAATAGCGGTGTTTATTGTTTATACCGTGTCTTTGAAATTCGTAGACGTTTTGCCTATCGGCCCCAACGATTCGTCGGTAGCGTACGCAAGCATAAACAAAGCGGTGCACGAACTGTTCGGCGTACATATGACGCTTTACGATATAACCGATTGGGCAGGGATAGTGACGATATGTGTCGCTTTGGGTTTTGCCGTTTTGGGAATCGTTCAGTTAATAAAAAGAAAAAGCATACTAAAGGTGGACAGCAACATTTTAACGCTCGGCGTATTTTATATAATCGTGTTCGGCGTTTTTGCTTTTTTTGAATTAAACGTTATAAACTATCGCCCCGTTTTAATAGAAGGCGTACTAGAATCTTCTTATCCGTCTTCTACGACGATGCTTGCAACGTGCGTTTTGCCGACGGCAATCTTTCAGTTTAATCGGCTTATAAAAAAAGTTTGGGTACGAAACACCGTGAATATTGCGTGTGGATTGTTTACCGTTTTTATGGTCGTAGTCAGACTTATATGCGGTGTGCATTGGTTTACGGATATAATCGGCGGATTGATTTTTAGTGCGGGTATGCTGTTTTTGTACTTTTCGGTAAACGGTTTTATAGGTATAAAAAAGAACGAAACGACTTGTTAAAAACAAAATAAAGGAGAAAAAATGAAAACGCTTAACGTTATTCAAACGCTTTTTAAAATAGCAAAGGTGTTTAGTAAAGTTATTTATATATGCTGTATAGTCGGGTTTGTCGGCTGTGTCGTAGGCATTATCGCAATGCTCGTCGGTGCGCAGACAATTAAAGTCGGCGGTGTAACTCTGCATAGTATTTTAGAAACGCAAGCGGGTATAGGCGAAGGAACGATTTGGTCGGCGATAGTGGTCGGTATGGTTTTATGTGTAGGTGAGTTTTTCGTTTGCCGTAAAGCATACAGCTACTTCGACAACGAATTAAAAGCAGGCACGCCCTTTACCTTTGACGGCGCAAAAGAACTTTTACGCTTGGGCATTTCGGTAATATGGATACCGCTTGTGTCGGTAATCGTTGCGGAAATCGGGCAGAGCATAATTGCCGAGTGTATACAAAACACGCAAAAACTAAACCTAGACGGATTTAACAGTGTGGCGCTAGGCGTTATGTTTATAGTAACGTCGCTATTGTGTAAGCACGGTGCCGAAATTCAAAACAAAAAAGAGTAA
>CAYYYD010000032.1:1624-14648 GCA_964475885.1 uncultured Christensenella sp. | reverse complement strand
TTTTTTAATACTGTTCTTTGTGTTTTATTGCTTTTTACGACTATATTGTTTTTAGTTGTTTTCTTCTTCCGTTTGGTTAAAGTAGCCTATTCTTTTAAGTTTGTTGTATGTTTGAATGTACGCTACGATATATGCAATAATGCCAAGCGTTAAGTCTAGCAATACTATTATCGTCATACCGATTAACCCTTCCGTATCGGAATGTGCGGTTTTGTTGATTTTTATTTCGGCAGACAAGTACTGTACATCGTTGTACGCTTTTGCGGTTAGCTTGTATTCGTTTACGGTGTTTGCAAGCGAATTGTTGATTTCCGTCAGTTTGTTTTTAACATAAGTGTTGATGTTTGCGTCGGTGTTTTTGGTGTCCGCAAGGTTTGTTTTGTAGTCGGTTGCAATGCTATACGATTTGTTTGCGCTTGCGAGTTTAGAAGTTATATCCATAAGTTTGTTATAAAGTTCTAAATATCCCGAATCGTTGTATACATATACATTGTTTCCGACGGCGCTGACGTTAGAAGATAAAAGACTGTTGTACTTGTCCAGTGCGTTTTTCGCTTCGGTTTGCAGTGCGGTGTAATAGGTAACTTCAGACTGAGCCTTGCTTATCGACCAGTCTAAATAATCGTTTAAGCCGTCTACATTTTCTACGCGTTTATTTATAATCGTCTGTAAAACGTTGTTTACGCTGTTGCTGAGAGAAGCTAATTTAGAAGCCGTGTCGTTTAACGTTTTGCCCGTTTCGGGGTTAGAAAAATCACCGGCTGTCTGATGAGAAGAAGTAACGGTAGTAATTAAGTTGTAATAGTAATCTATGTTAGTAGAAAGCGTGTCGGCTATTTGTAAAAATTCTACGTTTTCGAGTTCGTTTGCAATGTCGTACGAATACGTTTCGTTCGACAAATCGGAAACCGCAAAAAGATTTAAAAACTCTTTGGTAATTTCGTTAAGCAAGTCGGTGTATTCCGAAGAAGTTAAATTCAGTTTTTTGTCGGGTTTAAGCGTAACCGTAAACGAAGTGGGTAAAAACGCTTCGTCAGAACTAAGGTTGTCGGGAACGATTGCCGTAACCGTTAGGTTTTTAGCAACGTCGTTAGACATATCTAACGAAAGGTCCGCCTTGTTAAGCGCCTTGTTTATAACGTTAGATTTGTTATAGTTCATAGTAGAAAGCGCAGTTTCGGTTGTGTTAGAAAAAGTAACCGAAGAAGTATAAAGTTTCGTGTCCGTAAACGACTTAATGGTAAAAAGAATGGTCGTTGCCAAAACTACGGTAATAAGTACGTAAATAAGCCCTAACTTAAACGACTTTTTTATTACGCCGAAAATTTGACCTAAGGTTAATTCTTTTTGTTCGTAATGTTCGTTTGCCATCTGTTTTCTCCTTTTTTTAGGAATATATAATATATTCTATCATAATAAATCGTTTATTGCAAACAAAATATAAATAAAATATTTTATATATTTTTACCGGTAACAAAAAAAATACAAAATAAAACTTCTAAAACTAAAAATGACTTGACTATTGCAAAGTTTTGTCTTACAATATAAAGGTATTATATGTACGTAAAGTTACATTAGGAGAAAACGAATGATTACACACGGCAACAAAATCGAAATTTTGGCAGGCAACTCTAACCGTAAACTTGCGGAAGACGTTGCAAAACAGTTAGGAATTCCGCTTTCTAACGCAGAAGTTGGCAAGTTTTCCGACGGGGAAATAAGCATTACTTTACCGCAAACGGTAAGGGGCAGAGACGTTTTTATTATTCAGTCTACTTCTTCGCCCGTAAACGACAACTTAATGGAATTGCTTATTATGATAGACGCTTGCAAACGTGCGTCGGCAGGCAGAATTACGGCGGTTATCCCTTACTTCGGGTATGCCCGTCAAGACAGAAAAGCCCGTCCGCGCGACCCGATTACGGCAAAACTGGTTGCTGATATTCTTGCGGCCGCAGGCGCAGACAGGGTTATGACTATGGATTTGCACGCGGCACAGATTCAAGGGTTTTTCGATATTCCCGTAGACCACTTGTACGGCGCTCCGTTGCTTGCAAAACAATTTAAAAACAAAATGGACGAAAACTGGGTAGTCGTTTCGCCCGATGTAGGTTCGGTAGGTAGAGCAAGGAACTTCGCTTCTAGGGTAGACGCTTCTATCGCGATAGTAGACAAACGCCGTCCTAAAGCCAACGCCATAGAAATTATGAATGTTATCGGCGACGTAGAAGGCAAAACCTGTCTTATGGTAGACGATATGATAGATACGGCAGGTACAATTTGTCAGGGTGCCGAAGCGCTTGTTAAAAACGGTGCGAAAGAAGTTTATGCTTGTTGTACTCACGGCGTGTTCTCAGGCCCCGCAATGGACAGAATTACGGCTTCGCCCATTAAACAGTTGTTGGTACTAGACACGATAGATATGCCCGAAAGCGTAAAAAATAATCCTAAAATCAAAATTATTTCGGTTGCGAAAGCGGTTGCAAAAGCGATTACGGCGGTATATACCGACTCTTCGCTGTCGGCAATTTACGAAGACTGATTTTAATTTACGAAAGAAAAGCCGTTTTAGTTTTAAGACGGCTTTTTTGGTGGAACGAAAATGAAAATAATAGTAGGACTGGGTAACCCCGATAAGAAATATTTTAATACCTTTCATAATTTGGGGTTTATGTGCGTAGACAAAACGGCGCAAACGCTAGGCGTACAGTTTAATAAAACCAAAGCGAAAGCGAGTATCGCCGAAACAAAAATAAACAACGAAAAGGTTTTACTTTGCAAACCGCAGACGTATATGAATTTAAGCGGAGAAAGTGTTGCCGAACTGTTAAGGTTTTATAAAGCGCAACCCAAAGACCTTATAGTCGTATATGACGACTTCGATTTGCCGGCAGGCTCTTTAAGAATACGCGAAAGCGGTTCGGCAGGCACGCACAATGGTATGAGAAACATAGTAAATCTTTTAGGAACGGGGGATTTTGCCAGAATAAGGGTAGGGTTCAAACCCAAAGCGCCCTTGCAAATTCCGCTTATAGACTTGGTTTTATCGGGAATAAAGCCCGAAGACAAAGACCTTTTCGACCAAATGACAACACTTGGCGGAAACGCCTGCGTTGATTTTGCAAAAGGTATGCCCGTTCAAGAAATTATGCAAAAATATAACAGAACGGCAGAATAAAACAAACAGGTCGTTTGTATATACGATTTACTCGGTGCAATATGCTTGAAAAAATTTTAGCGCTATCTAAGGGTAATAATTCCGTAAACGAGTTTTTTACGTCAGTCCGCCAAGGAATGCCTTCGGCGGTTTTCGGCGTACCCGAAAGTTTTAAAAGTTATTTGCTTTCGGCAACGGATATGCCCCTTCTTTGCGTTGTAAAAGACGTTTTTACGGCAGAAACGTTAAAGCGCGAAACAGAAAACTTTTGCAATAAAAAGGTCGTGTTTATTCCGCCGAAAGACCAAACGTTGCTGATAGCCAAAGCCTTTTCTAAGGATATGAGCTTTCAAAGAATTTCGGCGTTGTACCGCTTAAATTCCGCCGACGTAATACTTATTACGCCCGAAGGGTTACTGCAAAGTTACCCCGACAGGGTAGACGCGATAAAGGTATTTAAAGGTCAAGAAATAAGCCGAGACCGGCTTATAGAAAAACTTGTTAAAGCAGGGTACGTCAGGTCGGAGTCGGCAGACGTAAAGTCTGCGTTTGCGGTACGCGGAGACGTGATAGACGTTTTTCCGATAGACCAAGACAACCCCGTTCGCATAGATATGTTCGGCGATTATGTAGAAAACTTAAAGGTGTTCGACGTCGAAAGCAGAAAGGTTTTGCAAACGACCGACAGTGTAGAAATTATTCAGGCTTACGAATTCGATTTTTTAAAACAAACGTCCGACGACGTAAAAAAGGTACTTCGTTCGGAACTTTCCGCTTGCCCTAAAACGGCGTATTCCAGACTAAAAGTCGTAGCCGACGACGTTATGTCGGCAATAGAACTCGGCAACGCCGATTACGGCGAGTCTTTGTCGGCGCTTTACCCGAACACGGTAAGCATTTTCGATTTGTTAAAAAAGGAAACGGCAATAATTTTCGACGAAGCAAAGCGCGTTTACGAAGTCGCTTGCCTAAACGTAAAAGAGTTTCAAGAAAGGTTTTTAAGTTTGTATTCGTCGGGCGAAGTTTTTTCGTTTATGAAAAACAATTTGCGCGACGTAGAGTTTATAAAAGAAAAATTAACCGAATTTCGCGTCGGCGCAATGCAGTCGCTTTCTACCGCGATACCCTTTTTTAATCCGTTAAAAGTAGTAACGGCAGGCGTTTCGGCGGTTTCGAACTATCATTTAAAAATCGACGAAGCGTATTCGGATATTTCTAATTGGCTGTACTCGGGGTATTCGGTTTTGGTGTGCACGGGCGACGAAAAAAAAGCCGACGACTTTTGTTTCGAATTGTCGGGTAGGGGCATTGCTTCGCAACGACACGGCACGGTTTTTTCGGGCGTTACCGTCAGCGCCGAACGACTTTCGTACGGGTTTGTTTTTCACGAAGAAAAGACGGCGGTTATAGGAAGGGCAAATTTGTTTGCCAAAGCGCCTAACAGGTCGGTCGCAAGAAGCAGAAAACAGTCGTTTTTTAATGCGCCCGAAGTCGGTGATTATTGCGTTCACGAAACGTTCGGTATCGGCAGGGTTTTGGGTAACAGAAAAATTACTACGAGCGAAGGTACCAAAGACTATGTTTCGGTAGAGTATTCGGGCGGAGATATTTTGCATATCCCCGTCGAACAAATGGATATTTTAACCAGATATTTAGGCGGAGAAAAACACCCTAAACTGTCTAAAATCGGCGGTAAAGATTTCGAACGCATAAAAGATTCCGTTAAAGAAAGCATTAAAAAAATGTCGTTCGACCTTAAAAAACTATATAACGAACGTCAAGCGCTTAGCGGATTTAAGTTTAACGAATACGCAGAACTTGAAAGTGCGTTTAACGACGCATTCCGTTTCGAAGAGACGCCCGACCAACTGCTTGCCGAACAAGAAATAAAACTAGATATGACTTCGGGTACGGTTATGGACAGGCTTGTTTGCGGAGACGTTGGGTTCGGAAAAACCGAAGTGGCTTTCCGCGCGGTGTTTAGGTGCGTGGCAAACGGAAAACAGGCGGTACTGCTTGCGCCGACGACCATTCTTACCGAACAGCATTTTAACACGGCAAAAGAAAGGTTTAAAGATTTCGGTATAAGAATAGCCTGCCTTAACAGGTTTAGAACGCCGTCGCAACAAAAACAGATTTTAGACGGACTTAAAAAGGGCGAGATAGATTTCGTTATAGGCACGCACAGGCTTTTAAGCAAAGATGTAGAGTTTAAAGACTTGGGCGTTTTGGTGTTAGACGAAGAACAACGCTTCGGCGTGGAACATAAAGAAAAGATTAAATTGTTAAAAAAGAACATAGACACTTTAACACTTACGGCAACGCCCATTCCCCGAACGCTTCATATGTCGCTTTCGGGAATAAGAAGCATTTCCACCATAAACACTCCGCCAAAAAAACGACTGCCCGTTCAGACGTTCGTTACCGAACAAACGGACGCCGTTATAAAAGACGCTATTATAAGGGAAATCAACAGGGGCGGTCAGGTTTTTATTTTGTATAACAGGGTAGAAACCATTTTTAAGTTTGCCGACTACGTAAAATCGCTTTTGCCCAATTTAAAAATAATAGTCGCGCACGGACAGATGGACGAGCGTACGTTAGAAAAAAACATATTCGCGTTTTACAAGGGCGAAGCGAACGTGCTGATTTCCACTACTATAATAGAAAACGGCATAGACCTTCCCAATGCAAACACGCTTATAGTAATAGACGCCGACTACTTAGGGCTTTCTACGTTGTATCAATTAAAAGGAAGGGTAGGCAGAAGCGACAGGTTGGCGTACGCCTACTTTACTTTTAAGCGAGAAAAGATTTTAAGCCAGACGGCGTACGAAAGGCTTAATGCAATAACCGACTTTACAGAAATGGGAAGCGGAATAAAAATCGCAATGCGCGATTTAGAAATTCGGGGAGCGGGCAACATTTTGGGCGCCGAACAGCACGGTCATATGGATAAAATCGGTTACGAACTTTATTCTAAACTTTTAAAAGAAGAATTGTCGGGCGAAAAGGTAGTCGTTCCCGAACTGGATATAAGGGTGTCGGCGTACATACCCGACGGCTATATAGAAAGCGACGTGTCGCGTATGAACGCATATAAGCAAATTGCCGAAATAGTTAGTGTAAACGACGAAAAAGATTTTGTAAATTTTGCGACCGAAACGTATGGCAAACTTCCCGACGAAACGGTAAATTTGGTAAACATCGCTTTGGTAAAAACGTTAGGAAGCAAAATTAACGCCGTTAAGATAGTAGTCAACAAAGAAGAAACGAGTATCGCATTCGAAAACATAAAAGTTTTTTCCGACGAAAGGCTGGTAAACGCCGTAGAACGGTGCGAATACGACGTTACGCTTTCGATGGACAGCGTTCCGAAAATCAAATTTTTGTTTAAAAATTGTACCAATTCCGAAAAACTAGGCAAAATAAAAGCCTTTTTGCAGTCGATTAAATGATATTTATTATTAAATAACGATAAAAATTAAAAAAACGATTGCAATTTTCGGCAGATTAGTATATACTTTATAAGAATAGCGTATTGTTCGCATTTTTATTTCACGTTTTAAATTTGGGAGAATATATATGAAGAAAAAACTCGTTGCCCTAATCGCGCTTATTATGTCGGTGTTTATGACCGTTGCGTGTATGTCGGGTTGTAATTTGGTTACTTCGGACAGCGAAAGAGATATGAATCAGGTTATAGCCACCGTCAGCATAGACGACGGCGTTAAAACCGAAATTAAAAAGAAAGAAGCCATTATCGTTTACCTTAATTACGGTTACATTTATACGCAGTATTACGGTTACACTCAGTCCAAAACTTTTAACCTTATTATAGACGGTTTAATCGAAGAAGAAATTCTTTTGCAAAACGCTATGAAAGAAATCGACGAAGGCAAAGAACCTTTTGACGGTAACGGGCTGGTAAACGAGAATTACGCTAAGTGGGACGTTAAAAGGTATTTGACCGAAGACGAAATAATTAGTGCCGTTTACGACGCAAGAAAGGGTATGAACGACCTTTTAGATTCTTACGACGAATCTAAAACCGATAAAACCAAAAGCGATACTTTAACCGAAACGGTAAGAACGGTTCCGACCGACGCCACCAATAAAGAAAAAGAACTTACCGTCGCAGACAAAAAAGAGTATAACGACAAGGCTTTCGATTTAAGTAGCAGTAAAGAACGTCGTTCGGCTTTTAACAGCGTAATCAAACTGTTTAAAAACAACGGCTTGTTAGGAAGCGAATACGACGGCACCATCGAATCTACCGATTACTATAAAAATTTCGTACAGAGCCGTTTAGAAGCAGAAGTTACCGCTAAGTATCAAAGCGCTTACAATCTTTACGAACGCAAGAAAATAACGTTCGAAATGCTTAAAAACGCTTATTCCGAAAAATTAGAAGAACAAAAGAATTGGAGCAATGCGGAATTCGTACAAGCATTGTCCGACGCTTCGGCTTCTTCGCCTATGCTTTACAGCGCTTATGGTAACTACGGTTACGTATATAATTTGTTGTTGGGCGTTAATTCCGAACAAGAAGAAGCAATAGGCAAAATCGATTCGGCTCTTTCTAAAACCGAAAAGGTTGCCGAAAGAAGAACAATTTTAGATTCTACCACCGCAAAAGATTTGCGTTCGTCTTGGATTATTTCGGGCTACGACTTTGACGGCGTAAGGTTTACGGGCGACTATACTTTTGCAAAAGACTCGGCTAACGCATTGCCCTTTAAAGGAAGCGTAACCGACTTAACCCCCGAAGACACCACCGACAATAAGTTTAGCGTCGATTCGGTAAACACCTATTCTCTCGACGAGTTTATCGGTTTAATAAACGATTACGTTTACGGCGGAGCCGATAAAGATTTGGCAAACAAAACTTCTAGCGGAGAAGTTTACTATTCGCTTAACGGTAGCGGTATTGCTTATTCGGAATACGACGCAAAAATTCAAGACTTGTTGTTTGCGTTCTCTACCGACCCCGGTTCGTTAAACACCTACAAGGGCTATGCGATTAAACCTGCGGTAGACGGTTCTAACACCGAAGAATACGTAGAAAGTTTTGCTAAGGCAGGCAGAGAACTTATAAGTTCCGGTCAAAACAGTTATACGGTCGTCGCAACCGATTACGGTTATCATTTTATGTTCTACTCGCAGTTGCTTAACGCCGATTACGGTTACGAAAACTTGGTTGCTTATCTTAACGCGCTTTCGGGTAAAACTGAAACCGAAGAATATTGGACGGCAGAGTTAAACAATATGATAAACGGTTGGGACGATTACGAAGACACCGACAGTTATTTATATTTGTTAATGTCGGAAATGTCTTCTACAAGGGTAAGCAAGGCGTACACCGAAAAGCAGACCAACGTAATCAATCAATACACTTACGAAAAAAAGAGCATTGAAAGATTTGAAAAAACTTATTCGGACTTAGTTGCAGAATAAAAAAAAGAATAAACACGAAAAGGCAAAACTTAATTGTTTTGCCTTTTAATTTCCGATTATGATACTTTATTTAGATACCGAAACAACGGGCTTATATCCGGGTAATATTTGTCAGTTGTCTTATATAATGCAAGACTCGTCGGGCGTTAAAGCAAAAAACTTTTATTTCAGCGTAGATTACATAGAAGCCGGTGCGCAAGCAGTTCACGGGCTAAGCGTAGAAAAGTTGCGAGTTTTATCTGACGGTAAAAGATTTTTAGACCATGCCCCCGAAATTCAAAAAGATTTAATAAACGCACAACTCGTCGTGTCGCATAATACGGCGTTCGACTTTATGTTTTTGCGCGCCGAACTAGAAAGGGCGGGTATGGATTTTTGCGTTAAGAACAGTTTTTGTTCGATGAAAAAAACTACGGCGATTTGCAAGTTGAAAAGAACCAATTCCGCAGGGTATAAATATCCTAAACTGTCCGAACTCACCGCACGCTTCGGTATTGACGACAACGAAATACTTTCTAAAACAAAAACCGTTTTCGGTGCCGACTGCGGATTTCACGATTCTCGGTTCGATACGGTTGCCGTCTATCTTTCGCTTAACCGCGCCAAAGACATCGAAGAAAGTTTACGCGTTTTAAACGATTATATTTAACTATAACAAATGCAAAGGATTTAATATGACTATCGATTTTTCTAACGTTTTTTTAACAGTACTGTCTTTGGTCGTTTTAGCCGTTCCGGGCTATATAATGGCCAAACTTAAAATGTTTCCCGAAAACGCCACAAACGTTTTGTCTACGGTGGTTTTGTATTGTTGCCAAACGTTTTTGGTATTTATGAGTTTTCAGAACTACGAATACAGCCCCGAAATAGGACTTAATATGTTGTGGGTGGGGCTTTTGGCGTTTGCCGTTCATTTAATAATGATTGCGGTCGTTTGCCTGTTAGTGCGCGGTAACGACCAAGCAAAAGTAAAGTGCGTGCGGTACGGAAGCGTTTTTGGTAACTGCGGATTTATAGGTATTCCGCTTATTAAAATGCTGTTCGAAGGCTCAGAACATCAAGGCGAAGTTCTTATTTATACGGCAATCGTAATAACCGTTTGGAATATTCTTAATTGGACATTGGGCGTTTACATTATGACTAACGACAAAAAACAGATTGCGCCTAAAAAAATACTTTTTAACCCCGTAATAATTTCCGTTTTGTTGGGGCTCGTTTGTTTTTTGGTTATAAAAAAACCTATCTCGGATGTTGCGCCCGAAGGTACTTTTTTAGATAATTTACTAGAAAAACTTATGACGAGTTGTAATTATTTAGGCGACGCGGTAACTCCGCTTTCGATGACGGTAGTCGGTATGCGCCTTGCCAACGTAAACTTAAAACAGTTGTTCGTAGACAAGTATGCTTATTTGCAATGTTTGTTAAAACTTGTCGTAATGAGTTTTATTTGTATGATTACGGTCGGATTTTTGCCGGTAGACGTAACTGTAAAGTACGGGTTGTTTTTTACGTTGTCTATGCCTGCCGCCACAAGCACGTCGCTTTTTGCGGTAAAATTCGGCGGAAACGGAGATTTTGGTTCGGTATGCGTATTACTTTCTACGATTTTATCAATAATAACTATACCGCTGATGTATTTATTGTTTAGTCAGGTTTTCGGGATAGTTATTTAGTATGGAAAAAAACAAATTATCTGTTTCACTTAAAAGTTTTATTGCAATATGTTCGGTCATAAGCGTTACCATCGCTTGCGTTTACGCGGTAGAAGACGGGTATTCGCATTGGTCTAAACGGCTTTTGTATTTTACAAACCAGTCTAACGTATGGATAGGCGTAACCTGTATTATATCGGTAATTATGCTTGCTCTAAAAAAAGAAAACACAAAGGCTTATAAAAGGCTGTGTGTGGTAAAATTCGTGTTTACCGTGTCCATTACCGTAACGGGTTTAATTTTTTGTTGTCTGCTTGCGCCGTTTTCGTATAAAGAAAACTACAATGCTTGGTCTATAGCAAGTATTTTTGCGCACGTGCTCGTACCCGTTTTGTCGGTTGTAGACTTTTTGTTAGACGACTATAAAATTACTTTTACCAAACTTCACGCGGTGTACTGCTTAATTCCGCCCTTTTTGTATTTCGTATGCGCAAGCGTGCTATCTTTATTAAATGTGGATTTCGGCAGGGGCAAACCCTTTCCGTATTTCTTTATGAATTTTAAAACGCAAGCAGGCTTGTTGGGTTTTGTAGGAACGACCGACCCACCGCAACTCGGAACGTTGTATTGGCTTATTTTTATTTCGGGCATTATTTTAGGTATAAGTTTTTTGTACCGCTTTATTCATAACAAACAGCAAAACAGACCAAAAAAAGTATAACGTAATTTTGCGTGAAGAATACGGCAATCGCCCGTTTTTTTTGCGCACAAACTTAAAAGGTGTTTTATGAAAGTTCTTGCGCCGGCAGGAAATATCGACTGCTTAAAAACCGCAATATATCACGGTGCCGACGAAATTTATTTAGGAATAAACGATTTTAACGCGCGTAACAACATAGACGGGTTTACCTTAGCGACTTTAAAAGAAGCCGTCGATTTCGCGCACGTTTACGGCGTAAAAGTTTTTCTTGCCGTTAATATTTTGTTTACCGACAAAGAGTTGCAAGACGCGTTAAATACCGTTATATGCGCATACAATACAGGCGTAGACGCGTTTATCGTTCAGGACTTGGGGCTTATAAAAATTCTTTACGAAAACTATCCCGAAATAGAATTACATTGTAGCACGCAAACGGGCATACATAATTTAGAAGGCGTTAAAGAACTAGAAAAGTACGGCATAAAAAGGGTAGTGCTTGCCAGAGAAACTCCCCTTTCGGAGATTAAAAGAATACACGACAACTCTAATGTAGAGTTAGAATACTTCGTACAAGGCGCTTTGTGTGTAAGTTTTTCGGGCAACTGCTATTTAAGTTCGCGTCTTTTTAACGCCAGCGGTAATCGTGGCAGATGCAAGCAACTTTGCCGGCTTCCGTATAAACTGTTGTTTAACGGTAAACAAATAAAAAGCGGGTATCTGTTAAGCGCGAAAGATTTTAATATGATTCGTCGCCTAAAAGATTTACAAAGCGCAGGCGTTACTTCTTTAAAAATAGAAGGCAGGGCACGGCGCCCGTATTACGTCGCTACGGCTACCGAAGAATATGTTAAGGCGGTAAAGGGCGAGCAGTATTCTTTAGATAACTTAGAACTTGCCTTTAACCGAAATTATACCGAAGGGTATTTTAACGGTAATTCGGGTATTATATCTAATGTTCAAAACCACGTGGGCGTTTTTGCCGGCGTTGTAGAAAAGGTGGTTGCGGGCAAAAAGTTTAATCAGGTGTTTATAAACCCGACCAGAGAAATTTCTTTAAGGTCGACGTTAAAGTTTTACGACGGCGAAAAAGAATTTTGCACGATTACGGCGTACGATATAAAAGAGCAGTCGGGTAAGTACGTGGTAACCACAACCAATACCTTAAAAGCAGGGCTTAAAGTACGTTTGATTTCTGACTATCAAAAAGAACAAGCGGTAAAACTAAAAACCTTAAAACGAAAAACAGATATAGAATTGTCTTTTAAAATCGGTCAACCGCTTACGGCAAACGTAACCTTAAACGGAAAGACTTTTACTGTATACGGCGACGTTTTAGAAAGGGCTAACAAAACTGCGCTTTCGCAAGAAGAAGTTACAGAGTGCTTTTGTAAAACGGCGGTGTTCGAACCCCGTATAACGTTTTCGGGTTTCGAGCAGGTGTTTGCGGTAAAAAGCAAACTAAACGCATTCAGAAGGGGAGTTTACTTAAAAGCACAAGAGTTTTTAACTAAACTAGACAGAAAAGAGTTAAAGCCCGTTACGGTTAAAGAGTTAAACAAGGCAGAAGAATTTAAAGATTACCGCTTTGTTGCCGACGAAACGGTAAACTGCGTAGAAAAAAACGTTGTGTATTCGCCCGAAAGTTACGACTTAAAAAGGGTAAGTTTGTTTGTAAGCAACTGTGCGTTAAAGGGCAAAACACCCTATTTAGATACGCCGAACTTTGCGCTTAAAAGCGACGTAGAAAAGTTAAAAGAAATAGTCACCGAAACTAACGTGGGCGTGGTGGCAAACAATTATTACGCACTTTCTTTAAGTAATAACACGGTTATCGGCGCGGGGCTTAACGTTTACAACAACACAACTGCGGTTGCGTTAAACAAGCCGTTTATCCCTGCCGAAAAATTCGATAGCGGTAAATACGCCTTTCCGTATATGACGTTAAGGCATTGCCCCATAAAAGAACACGTCGGCGGAGATTGTAATAATTGTAAGTACAAAGACGGGTACGAATATCTTTTAGACGGCAATCGAAAGTTTAAATTAAAACGCAAAAAA
>CAYYYD010000032.1:0-1524 GCA_964475885.1 uncultured Christensenella sp. | reverse complement strand
CAAAGAATGGAAGAAAATTTTAACGTTTTCGATTTTAAGTTGTCGCAAGAAGATATGCAAAAAATAGCAAAACTAGACACGCAAAACAGTTTGTTCTTTTCGCATTACGACCCGTCTATGGTAGAGTGGTTTTATAAAATGGTAGAAGAAAGAAAAAACAATACCGACAGTTCCAAAGAAAAAAAGAATTGGTAAAAACTTTTATACCCGACACATAGAATAACAGCGAATAGGTAAGAAGTAAAAAAGACAAGCTTTTAAAAAAAACTTGTCTTTTTTTTGGCAGGGGTAACTGGATTCGAACCAATGATGACGGAGTCAGAGTCCGTTGCCTTACCGCTTGGCGATACCCCTATACCGATTTGACTACATTATTTTATCAAATTCAGAAAAAATTTACAAGCGTTTTCGTAATGTTTTTGGTAATAATTTGATTTTAAATAATTTTTTTGGTATTATATATAATATCAGGAGCGTTTTTAATGTCTAAGTCGATTAAAAGAAATATTTTAATAATCGTTTTATTGATTGCAACCGCACTTTTTCAGTTGCAACCTTTTTTGTCGCATAAAAAGGTAAACGGTCAAACGACGGAAACAAACAAGGTTTGGCTGTTAGACGGCGCTTCCATTAAAATGTCTACAAAAGATTTAAGGCTTAGGTTTTACGGTTGCGTAGACTACAAGTATTATACCGAAAATCAAGACGTAGAAGTCGGCGTTATTATTACCGCCACTAAATACTTACCCAGAGTCAACGATTTTACTTTCGAAGAACTAGATTCTGCCGAGTTAAGGGTTATTTCTGTAAAAGCCGTAAGTTTTATGAACGAACAAACCGCCGAAACAGACGGGTATTTGCAATATCACTGCGACGTTACAAACATAGTTCCGCAGAATTTAGACACGGAGTTTATTGCTCGACCTTTTGTAAGACGCAAAACTTCCGCCGATACTTACGATTACGAATACGGCGGTTACGACCTTACTAAAAACTCGCGTTCCGTTTACAAACTCGTTCAGTATTGGCTAGACAATTCCGAAGAATTCGCAAAAAATCAAGTAAGCGTTTTAGAAACGCTTTTGTATTCGGTCGTAGAAAGGTCCCCCGATAGCGTCCTTTTAAACAAAGACTCGGTAACGTTTGCCTTTACCGACGTAAAAAGGGGGGTAATAAGGCTGTTGGGTAATTTAGAAAGCTACGGTAAACTTACGGTAAAAATCGACGACACTGTTATTCAACCGTTGTCCGGAACTTACTACGACGTTTCCAAATACAGTTCGGGTAAAAAGTTTTCGGTTACATTTGAAAGGAATTCGGCAGGGGTTCTTCCCGAAACGTTAAAAATAATATGCTACCGAGAATACAGATTGTTATAAAAACTTGTAAAAGCACGTTTATACGCTTGTAAAAAATTGTTATTTATGCTAATATATAAGCGTTTAAGGGGACGTAGCTCAGTTGGTTAGAGCGCCACGTTGACATCGTGGAGGTCATAAGTTCGAGCCTTACCGCCCCCACCAT
>CAYYYD010000031.1:8057-15591 GCA_964475885.1 uncultured Christensenella sp. | reverse complement strand
CGCAAAAATGCCTGCAAATACTTCGTGCTTGCGCATTTTTGCTAGTGTTTTAATACAGCAAGTTTATTTGCAAGGGTTTGTGAGCACAGTATTTCAAGGCAAATACATTTTTCGTTTGCATTATTGTTATTATATTACCGACAATTATAATACGTGAATTTTTTAGATTTTTTGCGGGGTAAAAAATGAATCAACTAATTTCGTCTATATTAGACACGGAAAAAAAGGCAGAAGAAATTGTTAAAGACGCTAAAACAAAAGCAAAAGAACTAAACCTTTCTTCTAACGCTAAGGCAGAAGAAATTAAAAATAAAGCCGTAATCGACTTTAAGGCTTATCGTGTGGCAGAATTAGAAAAAGCAGAAAAGACCGCTTGCGAAAAGTACGACGAAATTATTATGGCGGGCAACGTTAAAGCCGAAGAGTTAATAAAACAGGCAAGGGGTAATTCGGTAAAAGTTGCCGATAAAATCGTAGAAGGTATAATCAGATAATGGCAATAGTTGAAATGTCCAAAATAAAGTTGGTCGGTATGACCGCTAAAAAAGAACGAATTTTAGACGCCCTTCAAAAAACAGGTTGCGTAGAAGTTTCGTTTACCGAAAAAGCGGACGAAGAAAAATCTTCGCCCGCAATAGTGGTTTCCGGCGACGTTTCCGCTAAATACGAAAAGACCGAAAAGGCGATAGACTTTTTGACAGAGTGTATAGAAAAATCTAAGGGCAAAGACTATTATCCTAAAAATACCGACGACATTTTTAAAAACTTTATTATAGACGTAAACGAATTTTATTCTATTATAGACAAGCAAGAAGAATTGCTGGGTGTTGCCGAAAGACTTAAAGAAATCGAAAAAGGGCTTGCAGAAATAAAATCGGAAAGAATAAAACTTAACAACCTGTGTTCGCAACTAGACGCGTATGTCGGTGTAACAGACAAACTTTCTGATTTTAAAGATACTAAAAACGCAAAAGTTTTTTTCGGAACGGTCAGGTCGGACGGATTAAACAGCCTTTTGGATACCGTAGGTGACGACGGGTTTTCGGAAATTCAGTTGCTTTCAAACGACATGTCGCCCGTAATTTTAGCGGTTGCGTTAAAAGAAAATTCCGAACGCTTATCGCTAAAACTCAACGAAGTCGGGTTTTCTAGGTGTCCGTTCGGGTTTAATTGCACCGCAAAAGAAAAGGTTTCCGAAACGATGAAGCAAATGCTTCTTTTAGAAAACAAGACGCAAACGCTTATTAAAAACGCTTGTGAGTTTTACCCCTGTTTAAGGGAACTTAAAATTCTTGCCGACCAATACAGATTTATTTTAGAAAAGCAGGTCGATAGCGAAAACTTTTTTTATACGGCATGCACGTTTACGATGGAAGGGTATCTTCCGACCGAGAATATACAAAAGGTAAAGCAAGTGCTTTTAGATGTTTCTAACGCCGTTTATTTAGAATTTTCTAAACCGAAAGAAGCCGAAACACCGCCTACGCTTACCAGAAACGGAAAGTTTTCCGGTCAGGCGGAGTTTATTACCGAACTTTATTCTACGCCCAATTATAAAGAAGTAGACCCAAACAAGGCAGTGTTCTTTTTCTTTATGCTGTTTATGGGTGTTATTATGGCGGACATAGGATACGGAATACTTATGATTGTTTTAGGCACCGTTTTATCGAGTAGGATAGAAATAGACAACGGTTCTAAAAAACTTTGGAAGATAATTACGTACGGCGGATTTTTTACTATAATCTTCGGGGTGTTGTTTAATTCTTTATTCGGGTTTTCGGTTTTGCCGTTTACCTTGTTGCCGAGTCCGGTTACGGGTACGATAGACGATATAATGACCATACTTTTGTTATGTTTGTTGTTGGGCGTCGTTCAAATTGCCACGGGGTATTTTATTAAAGCGCTTAACTGCTTTAAGCAAAAAGACGTTTTGGGCGGAATATTCGACGGGCTTATTTGGGTGTCGTTTTTTGCAGGGTTTATTTTTGCGTCGTTTAATTTTTTGCTCGATTATTTGATGACCGAAGATTTCGTTATAAACCCAAATGTAAAACAATTTTTTACTACAATGCAAACGCCCGGTCTTATTATCGTTATAGCGTCGCTTGTAATCGCAACGCTTACCGCCGGCAGAAACGAAAAAGGGTTCGGGAAATTCAGTAAAGGCTTCGGCGCCGTTTACGGGCTGATAAACATTATGAGCGATATTTTATCTTACGCAAGGCTTTTTGGGTTAATGCTTTCGGGTATGATAATAGCGACTACCTTTAACGATATAGGCATAGGTTTAATGAACGGCGGTGTTTTAGGATACTTGTTCGGCGGTTTGGTAATGGTAATAGGTCACGCTTTTAACATTGCCATGGGCGTTTTGGGTGCGTACATTCACGACAGCAGGTTGCAGTATATAGAGTTTTTTAATAAGTTTTATACGGGAGAAGGCGAAAAGTTTACACCGCTGGGTTCCGACTTTAAGTACGTGTATTTAAAAAGATAAAAAAGGTTAATAATAAACTTAAAAATAAACAGACAATTATAACGGAGGATTATTATTATGACAGGATTTGCATTGGCAACGTTGGGTTTGGCGCTTTGCGCGGGGCTTTGTGGCGCAGGTTCGGCTATCGGGCTTTATTTTACGGGTTCGACGGCTTCGGGCGTTTTGGCAGAAGACCCCAAAAAGTTCAGTAAGGTTCTTATTCTGGTAGTTCTTCCTGCCACACAGGGTATTTACGGTTTCGTTTTTGCCATTATAGGTTTAGGAAGCGTTTCTATGGGAATGGACCCCGTTGTAGCCAACAAAGTTTTTGCGGCGTCTATGGCGCTTGCGATTACGGGTTTTACGTCGGCAATTTTTCAGGGTAAAACCGCTCAGGGCGGTATTTACGCAATCGCAAAAAACGAAAGTTTGTCGGGTAAACTTATACTTTTTCCAGCAATGGTAGAAACTTATGCGATTTTAGGGCTTGTCGTTTCCATTCTTTTACTCGCATAAAACAAAGTACGGGGTAAACTATGGACGGTAAACAGGCAATTTTAAATAAAATCTTAGACGACGCAAAAGCGTCGGCTTCGGAAATATTAAAAACCGCTACGGATAAAGCCGAGCAAACTATCGGCACGGCAAAAAAATTCGCCGAAGAATATACCGAAACGCAAAAAAAGATTTTGCAACGGGAAACTCGCGAAATAGTAGAAAGGAAAGTTACAGTTGCCGAACTCGACGTCAGGAAGAATATTTTAAAAGCCAAACAAGATTTAATAGAAGATGTGTTTGCTATTGCGTTAGACAAACTTTGTTCGTTGGGTAAAACATATTATTCTAGGTTGGTTTTTAAGTTGTTAGACGAAAACGCAGAAGAAAACGACGTAATAGTATTGTCGTCGGACGGCGTAATGACCAGAGCAGATTTTATTTCTAACGATACGGTTAAAAGTCTTTCGTTAAAAATTTCTAAAACTGCGGGAGATTTTAAGGGCGGTATAAAACTAATAGGTAAATACAGTGATAAAGACTTGACTTTTAAGACGTTAATTTCCGACTTAAAAGAACAAAAAACTTCCGAAGTCGCGTCGCTGTTGTTTTAGGTGTATTATGACAAACGTGGGGTACGCCAACGCAAGGGCTAAATCGCTTGAAAATAATCTGCTAAAAGAAGAGCGTATAAACAGAATGATAGAATCGGCAACGCCCGACGACGCTTTAAAAATTTTGGCGGAAGTTAATTTCGGCGACGGCATAACGCTAAATTCGGCGTTGGATTTCGAAAATCTTATTTCGGCAGAAAAGAAAAAACTTTTTGCGTTTATTAGAGAAAGTAGTCCTAATCAGGCTTTTTCGGATTTTTTATTACTTAAAAGCGATTTTCATAACGCCGAAGCCTTAATTAGGGCAAAGCATTTAAAAATCGACGCAGAAGAATTTTTAGACGTTTCGGGCAAATACGACATAGAAAAAATGCGCGAACTAATTTTAGAAGATGATTATTCGTCTTTTCCAAAAGAATTGTCCGACGCGCTTACTCTTGCCGATATAGAGTTCGTAGAAGGTAAAGCCACGGGTACGAGTATTTCTTCGGCTTTTTGTAAGGCGTATTATTCTACGCTTTACAAACTAAGCAAAAAAAATCCCGTTCTTACCGATATTTACAACGTAAAAGCAGACGCTTCAAATATAGGCGTTGCGTTAAGACTTCGCGATTATTCTTCGGCTAGAAGTTATTTCGTTACTAACGGAAAGTTTTCGGACGAAGAACTTAAAATTATATGCGAAGAACAATTAGAAGGGCTAAAAGACAGGTTTAAGTTTTGTTATATTTCCGAACTTATCGGTTCGGCGATAGACTGTGCCGTTAAAGGTCAACCGCTTTCGGAATTCGAAAAAGACGCCGAAAGTTTTGCGGTAAACCGTATGTTAAAACAAAAATACGAAACGAGCGGAGCCGTTCCGTTTATGCAGTATTGCTACTACAAATCGGCAGATTTAACAAACATCAGAATAATTATGGTAGGGCTTATAAACGGCTTAAACAAAACCGATATTAAAAACAGATTAAGGGCTTATTATGAAAGGTAAAATCGCTATAATCGGCGACGGCGACAGCGCGCTTGTTTTTAAAGCCGTCGGCGTAGACGCCTATCCCGTAACCGATACCGAGCAGGCGGGAGAATTATTAAAAAAATTAGCAAAGACGTACGCCGTTATTTTCGTGACGGACGTAATAGCAAAACAAATAGACGAGATTATAAAAAGATACGTGGCAATGCCTTACCCGATAATATTATCCGTTCCGTCTAAGTCGGGCAGTAACGGGTACGGTACCGAATGTATTAAACAGGCAATGGAAAAGGCGTTGGGCGTAGATATTTTATTCAATAACAAAGACGAGTAGGAAGGTCTGATATGCAAGGTAAAATTATAAAGGTTTCCGGTCCGCTTATCGTTGCGGAAAATATGGCGGAATGTAAAATGTACGACGTGGTTAAAGTGTCCGACAAAAAACTTATCGGCGAAATAATAGAACTTCGCGGAGATAAAGCGTCTATCCAGGTTTACGAAGAAACAAGCGGTCTGGGTGTCGGCGAGTCGGTAGAATCCACAGGCGTTCCGCTTTCCGTAGAATTAGGGCCGGGCTTGATAGAAGGTATATTCGACGGTATTCAAAGACCGCTTAAAAAGGTTTACGAAAAATACGGCGACAGAATTACGCGCGGTATTCAGGTAAACAATTTAGACCACGAAAAAAAATGGCAATTCGTTCCCGTAGCAAAAATAGGCGACAAGGTCGAAGCGGGCGATATTATAGGTACGGTACAAGAAACTAAAATCGTCAGCCACAAAATTATGATTCCTTTCGGGGTTAGCGGTAAGATTAAAGAAATAAAAAGCGGAGAATTCAACGTAACCGAAACGGTAGCCGTCGTACAAACAAAAGACGGGGACAGACAGATAAGTATGCTTCAAAAATGGCCTGTTCGTCGCGGTAGACCGTACAAAACAAAAATGATACCAGATATGCCTATGGTAACGGGGCAAAGGGTAATAGACACACTTTTCCCCATTGCAAAGGGTGGCGTGGCGGCGGTTCCAGGTCCGTTCGGTAGCGGTAAAACGGTAGTTCAGCACCAACTTGCAAAGTGGGCGGACGCCGACATAATAGTATATGTCGGTTGTGGCGAACGCGGAAACGAAATGACAGACGTATTAAACGAGTTTCCGCAACTTAAAGACCCCAAGTCGGGCGAACCGTTAATGAAAAGGACGGTTCTTATAGCAAACACTTCGGATATGCCCGTTGCCGCCAGAGAAGCGTCTATTTATACGGGTATAACTATTGCCGAATATTTTAGAGATATGGGTTACAACGTTGCCATTATGGCAGACTCTACTTCTCGTTGGGCAGAAGCGTTGCGTGAAATGAGCGGTCGATTAGAAGAAATGCCCGGCGAAGAAGGTTACCCTGCGTATCTTTCTTCCAGACTTGCGGAATTTTACGAGCGTGCCGGTATAGTTAAAACTTTGTGTTCTGGTAATCGCGTAGGTTCGGTTACGGCAATCGGCGCCGTATCACCGCAGGGCGGGGACTTGTCGGAACCCGTTTCTCAAGCAACGTTAAGAATAGTAAAGGTGTTTTGGGGCTTATCTTCGTCATTGGCGTACAAAAGACATTTCCCTGCGATAGACTGGTTGATTAGTTATTCTTTATACGCAGATAAACTTAACGATTGGTATAACGAAAACGTTGCAAGTGATTTTGGAGAACTACGCGCGTTTGCAACGGGTATTTTGCAAGAAGAAGCCGAACTAGAAGAAATAGTAAGGCTTGTCGGGGCAGACGCCCTTTCGTACAAAGACAGGCTTACGATGGAAACAGCCAAGTCTATACGAGAAGATTATCTGCACCAAAACGCATTCCACGAAGTAGACACCTATGCTTCGCTAGAAAAACAGTATAAAATATTAAAACTCATTTACGATTATCATAATCTTTCCAATCAAGCCATTGCGCAAGACATAGAGTATTCGGAAATAATTTCTTTGCCTGTCAGAGAAAAAATAGGCAGGGCAAAATATATTCCGGAAGACGAACTTAAACAACTAGACTGTATTTCTAAGGAGATAAACGACCAACTTAAAGGTATGATAAACGGGGGCGACAATGTTAAAGGAATATAAAACGATAAAAGAAGTCGTAGGACCTATAATGCTGGTAGACGGCGTAGAAGGGGTTAAATACAACGAACTCGTAGAAATAAAGCAGTCTAACGGAGAAATTCGACACGGTAAGGTGTTAGAAGTAAACGGCGACAAGGCGCTTGTTCAGTTGTTCGAAAGTTCGCAAGGTCTGGAAATTTCTACAAGCAGGGCAAGATTTTTAGGGCATAGCCAACAACTTGCCGTTTCCGAAGATATGCTTGGTCGCGTATTCGACGGTATGGGTAACCCGCGTGACGGCGGTGCGCCCGTTATCGCGCAAAAATATATGGATATAAATGGCGAGCCCATAAACCCTGCTGGAAGGGACTATCCCGATGAATTTATTCAAACGGGAATATCTGCCATCGACGGTTTAAATACTTTGGTAAGGGGGCAAAAACTTCCTGTTTTCAGTATGTCGGGTTTACCGCATTCCGAACTTGCCGCGCAAATTACAAGGCAGGCGCGCGTGCTAAACGGTACGGAAAAGTTTGCCGTTGTTTTTGCCGCCGTAGGTATAACGTACGAAGAAGCCGAATATTTTGTGCAAGACTTTAAAAAGACGGGTGCGATAGAAAGGACGGTACTTTTTACCAACCTGGCAAACGACCCTGCGATAGAACGAATTTCCACACCGCGTATGGCGCTTACTTGCGCCGAGTATTTAGCGTACGACCTGGGTATGCACGTTTTAGTTATTATTACCGACATAACCAATTATTGCGAAGCCCTTCGCGAAATTTCTTCGGCAAGAAAAGAAGTGCCGGGGCGCAGGGGGTATCCGGGTTATCTTTATACCGACCTAGCGTCTATGTACGAGCGTGCGGGCAGAATAAA
>CAYYYD010000031.1:2113-7957 GCA_964475885.1 uncultured Christensenella sp. | reverse complement strand
ATGAACCAATTGTTTTCGGCATACGCAAGGGGAAAAGAAGCCAAAGAACTTTCGGCAATACTAGGCGACGCGGCGCTTACCGATACAGATAAATTGTACGCTAAGTTCGCCGAAACGTTCGAAAAGGAATACGTTTCGCAAGGTTTTAGCACTAACCGAGATATAAACGAAACGTTAGACGTCGGCTGGAAACTTTTAAAAATTTTACCCAGAAGCGAGCTGAAACGCATTAAAGAAAAGTATATAGAAAAATATTTAGGCAAAGACGAATAACGTAGTTACAGGAGCAAGTTTTGGCAAAAATAAACGTAAACCCCACCAGAATGGAGTTAAACAAACTTAAATCACGGCTTAAAACGGCAACTCGCGGGCATAAACTGCTAAAAGACAAAACCGACGAAATGGTTCGTAGGTTTTCGGTCTTGATAAAAGAAAACAAAAAACTTCGCGACGACGTAGAGTCGGACGTTTCTAATCTTCTTTCGCAGTTTGCCGTTGCAAGAAGTTTAATGAGCAAATCTCAGATTATGCTTGCTTTTTCTATGCCTGCCGTGTCGGTCGAACTGGACTGCGGTAAAAGTAACGTAATGAGTTTAAATGTTCCTAAACTTAATTTAACCGAAAGTATAAACGGCGGTAAGTACCCCTATTCTTTGGCGGAAGTAACAAGCGAAGCCGACTATTCGGTAGAACTTGTAGGAAAGGTTTTGCCAAAACTCGTTCGTCTTGCAGAAACAGAAAAGACCGTTCAAATGCTTGCTGACGAGATAGAAAAGGGTAAGCGCAGGGTAAATGCGCTAGAATACGTAATGATTCCTAACTTGCAAGAAACAATTAAATCTATCACAATGAAACTAGAAGAAAACGACAGAAGCAGTCGTACGAGATTAATGAAAGTAAAATCTATGTTGGAGGACAGAAAACAATGAAAGCAATAGGCGTCGACATAGGCGGTATGAGTATAAAGGTAGGGCTTGTTGACGAACAAGGAAAAATTTTGACCGAAAACAGAGTCGAAACAGCCGACACGCCCCAAGAATGTATACATAACCTTATAATGCAGATTAACGAAGTTCTAACCCAAAACGGGCTTACCGTAAAAGATGTTCGCGGTATAGGTATAGGTTGCCCCGGCGCCGTTACAAGCGAAACGGGTGTTGTAGAAATTTTGCCTAATTTAGGTTGGGAAAAAGTTCCGCTATCAGACATACTGTCTAAAAGTTTCGATACTAAAATAAAACTGTCTAACGATGCCAATGTGGCGGCTCTCGGCGAAGCGGTGTACGGTTGCGCCAAAAATTACGATACCGTAGTAATGTTTACGCTGGGTACGGGTGTAGGCGGTGGAATTATAATAAACAAAAAACTGTTCGAAGGCGGTTGGTCTCGCGGGGCAGAACTAGGTCATACGACGCTTGTGTTAAACGGCAGACCTTGTACTTGCGGAAGGTCGGGTTGTATAGAAACGTATGTTTCGGCAACTGCGCTTATATCCGACACAAAAACCGCAATGCTAAAAAACAAAACAAGCAAAATGTGGAAATACATAAACGACGACATAAATAAGGTCGACGGCAAAACGGCGTTCGAGTGCTCTAAACTAGGCGACGAAACGGCAATAAAAGTCGTAGAAGATTACGTTATGTATTTATCCGAAAGCATAATGAATATGCTAAATATTTTCCGTCCGCAAGCCTTTATTCTTGGTGGCGGAATATGTAATCAGGGAGACTATCTTACCGATAAAATAAAAGCATATCTAGAAAAATTCGATTACGGCTACAAGTTTGCGCCCAAAACGGAAATACTTACCGCAACTTTAAAAAACGGCGCAGGTATAATAGGTGCCGCGGCGCTTGTGTAACGACGCAGACAAACCGCACAAATTAAAATTACGTATAAAACGCGGTGGCATAACCACCGCGTGTATTCTTAAAGATTTTATAAGACGTAAGTCTCTACAACAAATTATCCGCTTTAATAGAATTAACGTATTCGGAAGGCGACATTCCCGTACGCGATTTAAACTGTCGGCTGAAATAGTGTATAGAACTAAACCCCAGTTGGTCTGCAATTTCCGTAACTGAATACTTTTGCTGGCTTAATAGTTTTTTGGACTTGTCTATTTTAAGGTTTATAAAATACTGAATAACCGACACGCCCGTAATTTTTTTGAAGTTTTGTTTAACGTAACTTTTGCTAAGCCCCAAATTAAAAGCAATTTCTTCTAGATTTACGTTTTCGCTTTTATCTAGTTTAGCGGTAAGCATACTTTTAATTTTATCGACGGCAAGGTTAGAGTTTATGTCTACGCTGACAGGAACTACAGACTGTGCGTTAAACTCTTTTTTTCTTATTAAAGATAAAAGAAGCAGTTCTATACAGTTTTTAATAACTTGTTCCGAACCGAACGGCGCGTTGTCCGACTTGTTCATTTTTTTAAGATAAATATCGTCTAGTTTGTCGCTAAAACTAATTTGCGCTTCGTGAATTATTTTGTTAAGCAACCCTTTTTCGTACTCGCTAAAAACAAGTACGTTACCGGCAATCGTCTTTAACCAACGACTTTTACACGAAAAAGATACGATTGTAGAGTTTGCAAACTCTTCGTCGGTATAAATATTATGCCACTCGTTGGGCTTGTGCAAAAAAACGTCGCCTTGTTTTAGCGAATGAGTAATTCCGCCCGCAACGATTTTTGCGTTACCGCTGTCTATGTAAGTAAGTTCCCAAAAATTATGCGCTTCGCCTTTAAACTTAAAATTCCTGCCGTACCTGAAATAGTGTACGGTAAAAACGTCGGTAACGGTAATATTGTTTTTAAGCGGAGTACCGTAGTACCCGTCTTTGAAGTTTGTCATATTTACATTATATAACTCGTCTGTGTTAAAATCAAGCAAAAATGTCTTTTTGTGCAAATTATTATTGTATTAGTGTAAAGATTAAAAAATTTTTTTATAGTATAATAATAACGAAAAAATAAAACGGAGAAAGAGATATGAAATTCACACCAAAATTCGACAGTGGTTTTAACCCGATTAGCGTAGTGCTTCGCGATTACAGGAAAGAAGTATCTAAGGCAGACAAAAAGTCGCTTAAAATTTGCGTAGAAAGAAACGACGGCTACAATTATATATATAATCTAGATATTTTTGCAAGCCCCGAAAAAGCCGAAGAAAACTACAATATCGTAGAAAGAATAATCAAATCCATTTTATGGGTGGTCGGCGGATATAAAATTTATATTTTCGGCGACGAATATATTTATCAAAAAATTAAAAACGACTACACCAAAACGGGCGCACGCGCGTTCGACGTAGACTTTATGCAAACGGTATACGAACAACCCTTCGAAGTAATATGTTCTACAGAATCCGATTTCCCCGCACCTAAGAATTGTGCGTTAAAAATCGGCGGTCACTTAGACGGGTGCAGAATAGGTTTCGACGCAGGCGGAAGCGACAGAAAGGTCAGCGCGGTAGTAGACGGTAAGGTCGTATACAGCGAAGAAGTAGTTTGGTTCCCCAAAACCAATTCAGACTATCGCTATCATTACGAAGGTATTAAAACCGCAATGCAAACGGCGGCAAGCAAAATGCCTAGGGTAGACGCAATAGGCGTGTCGTCGGCAGGCGTATACGTAAACAACAAAATAATGGTTGCGTCGTTATTCTTAAAAGTTCCGAAAGAAGATTACAAACCGCATGTACAAAATATGTACATAGACATTGCCAAAGAATTTAACGCTCCGCTAGAAGTCGCAAACGACGGCGACGTAACGGCGCTTGCAGGCGCAATTGACCTAAAAGACGACAGCGTTTTAGGTATAGCAATGGGCACAAGCGAAGCGGTAGGTTACATAAACGATAAAGGTCTTTTAAACGGTTGGCTAAGCGAAGTTGCCTTTGTCCCCGTAGACTTTAACCAAAACGCAATGGTAGACGAATGGAGCGGAGATTATGGTTGCGGTGTAAAATATTTCTCGCAAGACGGCGTAATAAAACTTGCCGAAAACTCCGGCTATAAATTTGCAGAAGGCTCTTCGCCCGCAGAAAAGTTAAAAGAAATACAAAAACTAATGCAACAAAACGACGCTATGGCAAGAACTATATACGAAGACATAGGTACTTACCTAGGCTATGCAATCCCGTATTATTCGGAATTTTATAAAATAAAACACCTGCTTATTTTGGGCAGAGTAACAAGTGGCGAAGGTGGTGCTATCATCATCGAAAAAGCCAAAGAAGTTTTAGCGTCGGAATTCCCCGAATACGCAGACATAAACATAACAATGCCCGACGAGTCTAATAAACGCGTAGGTCAAAGCATAGCGGCCGCATCGCTTCCCGAAATTAAAAAATAACAACCTTAAACGGAGAAGATTATGGATTATAAACAAACGTTAATGTGGCAGGAAATCAATCAAATACCTAGTATATTTAACCGTATATTAAGCGAGAATTCCCAAACCATGCAAGAACTGTGCACGGCAATAAAAAACGGCAAAGCCACCAACTTCGTTGCCGCGGCAAGGGGTTCTAGCGACCACGCGCTTGTTTATTTTAAGTATCTTTTAGAAATCAACTCTAATTACACCGTCGGCTTATCCGCGCCCAGCGTAGTAACCATATACAAAGGTAAAATAAACTACCAAAACAGCATTGTAATAGGCTGTTCGGAAAGCGGAATGGCAGAAGACGTTTTAGAAGTAATAAAAAAAGCCAACGAGCAGGGCGCCATAACCATAGGCGTTACCAACGACAAGCAAAGCCCTATCGCCAAAGAGAGTAAGTACCACTTGTATTGCTCTGCAGGTAAAGAAGAAGGCGTAATAGCCACCAAAACCTTCGTGGCGCAACTATACCTTTTGCTTTGGCTTGCGTTAGAAATTTCCGAAAAGCGCGCCTACCTAAAAACCATGCGCGAATTACCAAAGGGTTTCGAGCATCTGTTTACTCAAATAGACGAACTCACCACCAAGTATGCCGAAAAATTCAAAGATATAAAAAACGGTTTTATTTTGTCTAGGGGGCTTGTGTATGCGGTGGCGCTTCAAACCGAACTTTTATTGCAAGAAACTTGCTACTTGCAGGTAAAGGGCAGTTCGGGTAGCGATTTTTATCACGGTCCTATGGCAATGGTCGGTAAAGACACGCCCGTAATAATCTACTGCGCCCGTAACGAAGTAGACGAAGAACTCCAAAGTGTTTTGCGTGCCGACCAAGTCCGTCTGATAGAAAGAATGCTTTTACGAAAAGCCCCCGTCTTACTCGTAACCAACGACTGCGTGCTTTCGGGTAAGTTTAGCAAATGTAACGACGCGCTTATAAATTTCAGCGTGCCCGAAGAACATTCGGTTTTGGCATTCGCCCTTTTTGCCCAGATGTTTGCGCTAAAACTTTCTTGCCTAAAAGGTTATAATCCCGATAATCCTAACGGTCTAGAAAAAACTACTATAACAAAATAATCCTAAATAAAAAAGCATACTAAAAAACCAAATTTTAGCCCCCCCCTTAAAATCGGTAGTTAAAATCTGGTTTTTTTGCGTTTTTGCACGTTTTTACGTTAAAAACACGTCAAAAAACGTATAATTTTAAATAAAAAAATTAAAAAATTTTTCTAAAACCCTTGACTTGTTTGACGTGTTTGATTATAATTGTACTGTATGATAGTATATTTTGGCGCGTTACGTCCAAAACGTACAAAAAACAGGTAATAAGTGCCACGGCATAAACATTATATATAATATATATAACGCAAAATTCTTGCTTTTGCTTTGGCATAATAAACTCGGTAATAAATATAGGGAGAATAAATATGAAAAAGCCTTATGAAGAACCCGTA
>CAYYYD010000031.1:0-2013 GCA_964475885.1 uncultured Christensenella sp. | reverse complement strand
CGAAGAAGAACTTGCAAAAATTCCCGAAGAAAATCGCGGTAAAACTTTCTATATAGAAACCGAAGATAACGACAATACCCGTTCTATGCAGGCTGTCGCTAACGCCGCTATCCAAGCAGGCGAAGACGCAGACTACATTAACCAAATAGAAGGTATGCCGTTTGTAAAAAATTCGGTAACTTCTTCTGAAATAACTTACATAGAATCCACCAAATCGACCAATACCGTAACTTTACAGGGTTTACAAGAAATTAACGGCGGTATCTATTTCGGCGCAAAAAGGTTGCAAAACGCAGCTTTCGCTAACGGCGTAGTTACCATAGATCATACCGAACTCCCGGTAGAAGACAAGGGCGAAGATTTAACAATCAGCGCTTTCGACATAAACGGTACTTCTTATAATGCTCCCATCGTATATGTAGATAAGGTTTTAACTAAGGCCGACGACTTTTTAATTTTTAACATCGACAGCGAAAAACTTATAGAAGGCTACTATATTTTAGGTAACGACATAGTCGGTACCGAAACTCTCACGTTTGACCACAGCGGACTTACCGATGCTACAACCGTTTGGGACAACACGACCGCAGGTTTTAAGGGTACGCTAGACGGTAACGGCCATTACGTATCTCTGTCTGTTGATTGCACAAAGGGTGGCGGAGATTACGGTATATTCGGTCAACTTCAAGAAGGCGCTCTTATTAAAGACATAGCGTTTTTAGATTGTAAAATCAACAAAGGCGCGCTTTTGTTTAAAGACTTAAAGAATAACAGAGTTTCTACGCTAGAAAACGTTTACATAAATATTACCGATATGCTAAGTACTTCTACCTGCGGTGGCGGTGCGTGGCTTAACGACAGTACTTATCTTGCGTTAAAAGGCGTATTTATCGAAAACAATATTTCGGCAAGCAAAATTTCTGACGGCTATACCGCATCTCAAATTTTGTCAGGCGAATCTTCTACGACAAACAACTGGGGGCACGGCGCTTACGAATCTCAAGGTTACGGTGCAAACTCCAGTCGTATAAGCGGTGCAATCGTCGTATCCGAAGCGCCTATGTCGTATGCAAACTTCCCGACAAATCCTAGTACAACTCATAGGCACTGGATAGCAGTCGGTTGTAACGAAGGTTATACCAACGACCAAACCATAGACTGCGCTTGCGATACCGGTTTAATTGACGATAACATAATAGTTAAAGTAATCGAAAACGTATATCACTATAATACGCTTAGCGATTTAACTTCTAAAACTTCCGAAATAAGCGGTATTTTAGAAAACTTCTCTACCGATATGTGGGATTTATCTTTGGGCTATCCCAGATTTAAGTCTGTCGTAGAAAAGAACAGGGTAGAAGATATTAAGGCAAATACTAAATTCTATCTCGGCGGTTCGGACACTGCAACCGAAGTTCAGTTAGAAAACGCAGGCGAAAACACCGCAGTGTTCGTTTATGCACAGTACTCGGGTAAAACTTACTATCCGACGCTCTCTATCGAAAGCGGTTCTTCCGTTACTCTCGGTAGCAACGTAATCGTTGCAAAAGAAAACACAAAAGGCGAAAGCGTTGTAAAAGCGGTTTACGACGTAGACGGCGTAGAATTCGTTAAGACCTATACCGTAAAAGTTGTACATTTGGTTCACGACGGCGAATTCAGGTATTCTACCTTAGACGGTAAACTGTATGCCACTGACGAAATCGATATGTTCAACGTTCAGTCTATCGTAAATTACGACGACGACTCTATCGTTTACTATAACAACGGTACCGTTTCTAATATAACGGCAAACAATAACTCGGTTAACCTTACCGACTACACGTTCGATGCATTGGTAACTTTCACCGACGGTAGCCAGTATTTCGTAAAACTCGTATCTTACACCAAGATATTAACTACGGCAGAAGACTTGTTAGTATTCGATATTGGCACTACAAAAGTTATAAAAGGTTACTACATCTTAGGTAACGACATTATCGGTACCAAAGAGTTGAACTTTAACCATAACGC
>CAYYYD010000030.1:0-16037 GCA_964475885.1 uncultured Christensenella sp. | reverse complement strand
CGATAAAAGAACTTACCGCAAAGAATAACGAAATGTCGTTTGCAAATTAAAAGCGGTTTCGGGCAGAACGGCAGATTCGGTTTCGGGGCGTTTTTTTACGCCTTCTACCATAACTCCGCGCAAAGGATTGTATTTGTCGTTTCTGATTACCCTAGAACTTACCGCCTTTCCGTTTACGAGTTTAATAAGTATTCCTTGACTAGCGTACCCGTTTTTAGCGTAAGAAATAATTTTTCTGTCGCCTTCGAACAGGTCGGGATAAAGGTTTTCGGTATCTTTTATAATTTCGTAGTCGGGTGCGACGATTTCCGATTTAACTATGCTTTGGCGAGTATATGTTTCTTGCATAGGCTCTCCGTAAATCTCTATTTTAAGCGTGGAATCGTCGGCGTAAGTTTTAATGAAAACGGGGTTATGAGTATTGTTAATAAATTTTAAGTCGGCGCTGTCTGAGTTTACCATAGCGTCGAACGAAGGCGCAACGTAACTTACGGGTAAACTGTGCGGATGATATTCGGTAACGCTAAGCCCCGAAAGCAGTACGGCGTTATATAGCGTTGTGGAAACCTGACAAACTCCACCGCCGACGCCGTCTACGAACTTTCCGTTAAAAATTATTTTTGCCGTTTTGTATCCGCGAGCGAGCGTTCTTTTGCCTACGGTATCGTTAAACGAAAATTCGCAATTACTGTCGATTAGCGTGTTGTTAAGCGACTTAGACGCTACTTTGATATTGTTTTTTCGTTCTTCGGAAGAAGCGGGGTAAGACGTGTGAAAACTTGCCCTAAGCGTAAGTTCTTTCGGCTGTAAATCGTAAAAGGGCATAGCCGAAGCAAAGGGCAAAACCGACGCATTGCTTTGCCGTATTATATAAAATGCAAACGATATACATAAAACCGCTAACGCCACACAAAAAAAGCGCGCTATTCTTTTGCTAGGTATCACGTGGAATAGTATGCGCTTTTTAATTGTTTTAATACCCGACGTCGGGGTTAAGACTTAATCGAGTTTGCGTTTTTAAAATCTTTGGGCGAAAGCCCCGTAACCGATTTGAATAACCTTGTAAAGTAATGTATGCTTTCGAAGTTAAGGTTTTCGGCTATTTCGGTAAACGTTAAGTCGGTGGTTAAAATTTCGCGTTTGGCTTCTTGAATTTTTTTATCGTTCATAAACCCTATAACGGTGTTTCCTGTTGCCGACTTAAACTCTTTGCAAAGCGTTGACCTGTTGGTTCTGAAAATAAACGCCAACTCGTCGAGCGTGATTTTTTCTTTGTAGTTGTCGGATATGTACGCAACGATTTCGTTTACCGAAAACCTTTCAGTTCGTTCGGTTCCGCGTGTCGCCACGTCGCTTGCGTATTCTCTGATAAGGTTAATTAAAAAATATTCTATAAGACCGCCAAGCATCTGCTCGGCGCCGAAAGGCGGGTTCTTCTTTTTTTTCATATCGTAAAGCGGAATATCGTACGGCGGAGAAAAAACGTTTCGCGCTTCTTTAATAATTTCCGCAAGTTTTTTTATGTCGGATACGCCCAATGTAACGGGCGATTTAGAAAACTTTGAAAGGTCGTTTTCCGTGCAGGAAAACCCTATTATAATAACGGTGGGGTTGCTTTCGCTGTCGCAACTTAAAGAATGGTATTCGTCCGGTCGGTGAATAATCATTTGATTTTTTTCTAACCTTCCGTTAAAATCTTCCGAACGAATGTCAAGATTTCCGCCCGACACGAAAACGAGTTCGTAAAAAGGGTGGTTTTCGGGTTGGGTAAAAAAATCTCGCTGAAACTCGAAGAAGTGTACATATGCTATCTCTTGCACTTTAACGGTTGTTTTAAGTGGTTTTAATGCGTATTTCATACAAAAATTATACACCGAATTTTAAGTCGTTGTCAATAAATAAATTTACGATTGTGCAAAAATTATTGACGATTTTGTAAATACAAAACGATGTCGGCGGTATATAATTAAAAAAAATATATTTTTAAGGAGAAAGAATTATGCAGAGAATTTGTATACCTGATTCCGAATATCAGGAAAGAATCGCAAAGGCGTCTAAACTCGTTGCTCAAAAAGGTCTAGACGCAATGTTGGTGGTATCTACCGAAAGCGATTACGCCAACGCAAGATATTTTTCGGGCTTTTGGCCGTTGTTCGAACGCGCAGGCGTTTTAATCGGCGCAAACGGAAAGGCGGTATTGTTGGTAGGCCCCGAATCGGCTATTTTCGCTAAGGACTTCGGTAAGATAGATAAGGTTATGGTACTAAAAGAATTCCGCGAATCGGCAGACCCGTCGTATCCGGAACTCGTACCCGACACTTTTAAAGACGCTTTTAACTATATCGGCGTAACGGGAGAAAACATTAAAATAGGTTTAGGCAGTTACGTAGAATGCACTCTTCCGATAATGGACGGTTTAAGGGCAACTTTCCCCAAAGCAGACATATCGGTATGTAGCGATATTATGGTGGCTTTAAGAAGCATTAAATCTGAAAACGAACTTGCTTGTATAAGAGAAGGTTTCAGAATTGTAGAAATCGCAACCGACGAAGTAATTAAGGCGTTAAAGCCGGGCGTTACCGAACTTCAAATGGTAGGCGTTGCGCAAAAGGTTATTTACGAACACGGCGCAGAATACGAAGGGCTTCCTATGTATGTATTCAGCGAATCGTCTACGCGCCACGCAATAAGCCGTTCTACCTATAAACAAATCGGAAAGAACGATATAGTACAGTTAAATCTTTCGGCAAAGATAGACGGTTATTCTCCTGCAATAGGACTTCCCGTGTTTATGGGCAAAGCAGAAGGCGAAAAGAAAGAACTCGTAGAGTTCTGCTTAAAAATGCATAACTGGACGACCGAAAACTTAAAGGCAGGTATGAGAGCCGACGTCGTTCCCAAAAAGTTCTTGCAAATGTTTAAAGACGCAGGTTACGAAAAGAACTACGTATACGGACCTTGCCACGGCACGGGTATGATAGAAGTAGAAGCTCCTTGGATGGAAACTTCTTCCGACTACGAATTAAAAAAGAATATGACCTTCCAAGTAGATACGTTTATTTCCGGCTCGACGTTCGGTTGCCGTTGGGAAAAGGGTATTGCCATTAAAGAAAACGGCGTAGAATCTTACACCGATTATTTAGAAAAGCACGGTCTTATAGAGTTGGGGTTCTAATATGAAAACGGTAGGAAAGAAGTATTGGATTATTCCCGATTGCGAACTTCCGCCCGAAGGCGACGGCGTATTAAAGGGGCACGAAAGCGTCGTTATAGTAAACGACAGCAATAAAAAAGCCGTTATCGACGTAAAAATATTTTTTGTCGAAGGTAAGCCGTTACAAGGAATTAAATGGGAAGTAGAACCGCAAACGGTTAAATGTTTCAGAATGAACAACGTAGAGCATATGTGCGGTTACGAAGTTCCGTTAGAAACGCAGTACGCTATGAAATTGTCTAGCAGTCAGAAAATCGTCGTTCAGTACGGCAGGTTAGATAACCGTCAGGTAAACCTTGCATACTACACGACTATGGCTTTTTAAGGAGTAGTTATGATTTTAGACCATTGTTTTCCAAAAGAAGTTAAACACGTACAAGACAACAATATACCGCTGGTTATTGTCGGCGGTACGGTAGAATATCACGGTCCGCACTGTGCTTACGGTTGCGATACGTTGGTTGCCGAAGGCTTGGTAAAAAAACTTGCCGAAGTCAAAGAAATTATGATAGCGCCCACCATCAGTTACAGCCCCGCAAGTTACGCTGTCGGCGGTAAAGAAACGGGTACCGTTCATATCCCCGAAAAGGCGTTCGAAGAATACGTTTACTACGTATTTAAAAGTATGCTTTACTCCGGTTTCAGAAACGTTTACGTGGTAATTCATCATCAGTTCGAGCAAGAGTGTAACAAACCTATGACGCTTTGCTATAAACTTGCTTCTCAGCGCGCTATTATGGAATACTTACAAGAAACCAAAGGCGAAGGCTGGTGGGGTAGCGAAAACTACGCCAACTACTACGAAGAACTGGAAGGTTCTTCTAATCCGTTCGAATGGATAAAGGTAATTCCTACAATGAGTACCGAAGTCCAAAATGCAACCGGTTACGACCACGCGGGTAAATACGAAAGTTCTATTTTAATGTCGTTGTATCCCGACGCCGTAGATTTATCTAGATTAGGCGATGTTAAACATTGGTTTACGCAATCGGCAAAAGAAGCGAGCAAAGAAATCGGCGACGAAATGGTAAGACAGTCGTTAGAATATCTTAAAAAAGCAATTAAATAATTATATTAAAAAACAAAAGGAAGAAGCCGTTTCAGGTTTCTTCCTTTTTGGTTAGCGTTTTTTACGGTTGGTTTTTAGGCGGTAGTTTAATGCTTAAATCCGACTTGTCTAATCGTTTTTTGTTCCGGTAATAACTTTGAATACTTTTAAACCCTGCGTCGAATATCAGTTCGGTAATCTTTACGTTTTTGTCGGTACAGGCCTTTTCTACGTAATCTAACCTTAAATTGTTTACGTATTCGGGAATACCAACATTCATATATTTACGGAAGGTTCTCGACAAATGCGAAGGGTTGTACCCCAGCGCGTTGCTTAATGCCTTTAACGATACGTCGTTTTTAAAGTTTTTGTTCATAAAACTTAAAATGGTCATTATCAATTCTTTGTCGGTAGAACCGTCGTCTTGGGCGTATTCTAGTTTTTCGTGTATTAAAGAAAGTATTAAATCTACCGCAGAAGCGCGTACCCATTCGGGGTTAGAGTTTTTTACGTAACAATCTATCAGTTGCAAAACTCTGTCTACCAGTTCGGCGTCGGAAATTACCGGGCAGACTATTTTAGCCGATTTTTTTAAGGAATTAAACTTGCTTAAATATTTAAGCGGAACAATAAGCACGCAGTCGTCTACACCGCTCGTGTACGTCTTTTCGTACGAGTGTATGTCGTAACTGTCAAAAAAGGCGATGTTTCCGTCTGACAAACGGTACTCTTTACCGTTACAAGAAATTTCCGCGTTGCCGTGCCTTATAATATAAATTTCTACATTTATATGAAAGTGCGGGCGGAACCCGTGTTCTTCCGACCTTCTTATAAAAATATTGGAACTTTCTTCTCTCGACTGTTCGTAAATGGCTTTCATAATTTAATAATATCAAAAAATGAGAATAAAATAAAGTGTTTTATGGTATTTTTTGAGAATTTTTTGTGCTAAAATCAAAACATAAAATGTGTTTAGGAGGGAACTATGAAATACGATATTAAATCTTTAACCTTAGAAGAAAAACTTAAACTTTTATGCGGTAACGGTTTTTGGAGAATAGAAACCGCCAACGGAAAGTTAAAAGAAGTTTTTATGTCTGACGGACCCAGCGGACTTAGAAAAATGGAAAAAGACCCCGATAATCCGGGTAAAGACCGCACCGTTTTGGCAACAGCAATGCCGACATTGTCTACCATTGCAAACACTTGGAATTTAGAAATGGCAGAACTAGACGCTTCTACCATTGCCGACGATTGCATAGAAAACGACGTAGACATATTGCTTGCGCCGGGCGTAAACATTAAAAGAACGCCCTTAAACGGCAGAAACTTCGAGTATTTTTCCGAAGACCCTTATCTTTCGGGTAAAATGGGCGAAGCGTTTATAAACGGTATTCAGAAAAAAGGTATAGGTACAAGTTTAAAACACTATCTTGCAAACAACCGCGAAGTAGACAGATGCTTTCAGACAAGCGAAGTAGACGAAAGGGCTTTAAGGGAAATTTATCTTCGTCCGTTCGAAATTGCGGTTAAGTCTAAACCGTGGACGGTTATGTGCAGTTACAACCCCGTAAACGGTATATATGCCGCAGAAAACAAGCATTTCTTAAAAGAAGTTTTAAGGGACGAGTTCGGTTACGACGGAGTTATAGTTTCCGACTGGGGTGCCGTTCATAATCCGTACAAATCGTTAAAGGCTACCCTAGACGTGCGTATGCCTTACGAAGAAGGCAACTTCGAATTGTTGCAAAAGGCGTACGACGACGGCAAGATTACCGACGAAGAAATAGATTTTGCCGTTACCAATATATTAAAACTAATAGAAAAAACCGAAAACGACGACAAGAAAGTTTCGTTTACCAAAGAGCAAAGGCACGAAAACGCCGTAAAGATTGCCGAAGAAGGTATAGTTTTGCTTAAAAACGAAGACGGAATGTTGCCTATTAAGTCGGGCAAAGTCGCCATAAGCGGAAACCAGATTATAACGCCCAGAACGGGCGGTTGCGGTTCTTCTAGGGTGCAAACGGCTTTCGAAGAAAAGTATATAGACGAGTATTTAAATGGCATAGACGGTGTAGAGTTTATTAGACCTAAAACCATTTTAAGTCAAGAATTCAGTTCCGAACGCCCCGACCTATACAGGCTTGCGTACGACTGCGACAAGGTTGTTTTGTGCTTAAGCGCAGAATGGGAAGGCGAAGGTTACGACAGGTCTACCATACGCTTGTTACCGCACTTAGAACAGCAGATTAAAGAAATAGCCGAAATCAACCCCAACCTTATCGTATGTATTTACGCAGGCTCTGCGGTAGATATGAGCGCGTGGATAGATTGCGTTAAAGCGGTTGTTTGGGTAGGATATTCGGGCGAAGGTGTAAACCAAGCGCTTTCTAACATAATTACCGGCAAGGTCGTTCCCAGCGGTAAACTAAGCGAAACCATTCCCACAAGCGTAGAAAACACCTACTGCGGTTTCGATATGGGTAAAGGCAGTGTAGAAAGATATGCCGACGGGATTTTCGTCGGTTACCGTTATTACGAAAAGTTTAACGTACCCGTAGCGTTCCCGTTCGGACACGGCTTGTCTTACGCAGACTTAATGTACTCTAACTTAAAAGTAGAAAAACATTCCGAAACAGACTACACGATAAGTTACGATATTACAAACAATTCCGATTTCGACGCAAAAGAAGTATCTCAGGTTTACGTAAGGGACGTTTTGTGTATGGTAAGCCGTCCGGTAAAAGAACTTAAAGCCTTTTCGAAAGATTTAATTCCCGCACACGGAACGGTAACCGTAACCGTTAAACTTGACAAAAGGGCGTTCGCATACTATAATACCTGTATAAGCGATTGGCACGTAGAAAACGGCACGTTCGAAGTTTTGGTCGGCGCTTCTAGTAAAGACATAAGGCTTAAACAAAGAATCGATGTAAAACTTCCCGAAGAAACGCAGTTTTCTTCTTTTTGCAAGCATTACGATAAATAAATAAAAAAGGCGGTTAAAATGGAAAAAGGGTATTTCGATAGTAAAAACAAAGAATACGTTATAACGGATATGTATCCTAGTCGTCCGCTTCAGAACTTTTTGTGGTCGGAAACTACTTACGGTAATGTAGACCAGTTCGGCAACGGCGAAAACGCAACGTTTAAAAACAACACCAGACGCAGAATAGAAATAGGCGAAAGAAACGTTTACGTAAAAGACGTTAAAACCGGCGAATATTACAGCGCCAACAAAAATTATAACAAAGAAAAGTTCGACGTGTTCGAATGTCACGTAGGTTTGGGATACCAGCGTATTATAAGCGAGTACAAGGGTATCAGAACGGAGTTTACGATAGTAGTCCCCAAAGATTTAAGGGCTACTTCGTATCACTTAAAGGTAACTAATTTAACGGGCGACGTAAAAGACGCAGACGTATATTTTATGACTCAGCCCGACGTTAATCTTACTTGGCACCACGCATACGGCGAAGCCGATTTCGACGCGGAATGTAACGCCATAAAGTACACGCACAAAGCGTTCGACTGTAATCTGCCGTGCAAGTTTTGTTATCTTGCGACAGACCAAAAAATATACGGCTACGACGTAAGTAACGTAAACTTTAAGGGGCTTTATAACGGATACGCTAACCCCGTGGGTTTGACTTACGATAAACTTACCAGTAAGGGCATAAACTTCGACGATAACTACGTAGGCGCTTTTCAGTACAGACTTTCGTTAAAGAAAGGCGAATCTTGGGAAACAGCAATTACCTGCGGTGTTGCCGAAACGGAAGAAGAAATTTCTTCGTTTGCAAAACTTTGCACGGTTAAAAACTTTAACGCCGAACTAGATTATCAAAAAGCCGAAAACGGCAAATATCACGATGTTTTCCGTTTAGAAAGTCCCGACGAAATATTAAACGAACAAGCCAACGTTTGGTTAAAGCGTCAACTTGCTTACGGTAAAACGTGGGGGCGCGGTGGCGGAAAAGGGTTCAGAGACGTTATGCAAGACATTACGGCTTTTTGCTCTTTCGACAAAGACCTTGCAAGGCAAAGAATTTTACACGCGTTAAAGCACTTGTACGAAGACGGCAACCCCATAAGAATGTTCGAGCCGAACTTTTTGTACCCGTATAACGACGGTGCCGTTTGGATTCCTTCGGCAGTGCTTTCGTATCTTGCCGAAACGGGCGACGTAGGCGTTTTAGACGAAGAAATTACCTACTTGGCAGGAACAAGTAAAGAAAAAATGGTATACGACGATACGGCGGTTGCATACGTTCCGTACGACGGAACCGATTACAAAACAAGCGTGTTCGAGCATATTAAACGTTCTATCGATTACTTGCTTTCTTCTCGCGGAGAAAGGGGTTTGATATTGTTTAAGGGCGGAGATTGGAACGACAGTCTTAACGCCGTAGGTAAATTAGAAAAAGGCGAAAGCGTTTGGCTTAGCATTGCAACGGTAAAGGCTCTTAACGAGTTCGAACAGATTTTAGAAGTTTACGGTAAACTCGATTTAGTAGATTATTATCGTGGCAAAAAACAAGAACTTATAAATAATATTAAGCAAAACGGTTACGATACCGACCACTATTTATACGGCTTTAACGACTATGGCGAAAAAATAGGTTCCGACCAAAACGAAAGCGCCAAAATATTCTTAAATCCGCAGACGTGGGCGGTACTCGCCGATTTAGACAGTAAAGAAAATCTGCAAAAACTTATGGATACCGTAGAAAAGCGTCTTGCTTGCGACTTCGGTTATGTTCAGTGTACGCCTTCTTATACAAAAGGAGACGAAAGAATAGGGCGTATGAGTTTCTTTAAGCCCGGTTGTTACGAAAACGGTTCCGTTTACAATCACGGCGTAGCCTTTAAAATAGTAAGCGACTGTTTGTTGGGCAGGGGCGACAACGCGTACAAAACCATGCTTAAAATTCGTTTCGACAACAAACTTAACCCCAACTGCGTCGTAGAACCTTATGCGGTAACCAATATGTATTACGGACCCGAAAACAAGTATAGACCGGGTTTCTCTCCCGCATCGTGGATTACGGGTACGGCAGGCTGGCTGTACAGGGGTATAACCGAGTATTTCTGCGGTGTTATGCCTACGGTAAACGGGCTTAAAGTTTCGCCCGTATTTCCTAGCGAATGGAACCGAGTTAAGGTAGAACGCAAATACAGAAACAGCGATTACGTTATACAATTTATTCGTTCGGACAAAGCCGAAGTGGTTGTAGACGGAAAGGCGTTAGACGGTTGCGTTTTGCCTTTTGGAAAAGAAAAATACGACGTTACGGTATATTTTAACTAAAAGGTATTTTTGCCTTTGTAAAAAAATTAACTTAAAAGGCGCGGAAAGATTTTTCTTTCCGCGTTTTTATATGACTTTATATGTTTAACCGCACATATCGGCATACGTTCGTTTAAGACAAACGGATTATAAAAATTTTCTTAAACGCTTTTCGTAACTTTCTTCTAACGACAAAAGTTTACAAATAAGTTCTACAATTTTTTCGTCGAAGTTTTGGCTTTCGTTTTTCATTGCGGTCAATTCGTTTATGCCCGTAACGGTGCCTTTTAACATCATTTCGGCAATTTGGTTACGGCTGTCGTCTATCATCGTTTTCATTTTAATACTGCTCCACATCATTGCCTTTTTAAAAAAGTTAATGTCTTTTTTTTCTATATGGTTTTCGTCCATATACGCCGAAATTTCGCCCAGCACAGTTTCGTAACCTTCGTATTCTGTTTCCAGTTCGGTTTTTAATCCTGCGTCGATTACGTCGGGAAGCAAATCCGAAATGCTTTGTAGGGCGATATGCGCGTTTTTGTACGTGTCGGAAATTGCCTTTTGATTGATATTTTCTGCTTGCATTTTTAATTCTCCTTTCAATTGTTTAAGATTAAAAATAGTTTGGCTAATTATGTTTTTTTTATGTAAAAACGTTTGACTTTTAGCGTTGTTTAGTATAGAATACCAAATGAGCCGCTCGAATGGGGTTTATTTAAGTGTGTAACAAACCGCCCCAAAATCAAATTCGGCGAGACTGGTTAGATGGAGGTAAATTATGTACGCAATCGTAGAAAACGGTTCAAAGCAGTACAAAGCAGAAATCGGTTCTGTAATCAGAACGGAAAAACTTTCTGCAAATGTCGGCGACAAAGTTGAATTTTCCGTTTTAATGGTATCAGACGAAAACGGTATTAAAGTCGCAGAAGAAGCCAAGGCTTTTAAAGTAGTAGGCGAAGTAGTAGAACAGGGCAAAGACAAGAAAATTATTATTTTCAAGTACAAAGCCAAAAAGAATGAAAGGAAAAAGCAAGGTCACAGGCAACCTTTCACCGCAGTAAAGATTTTAGAAATCGTTGCGAAGTAAGAAAGGAGGGTGTAAAATATGTTATTTATTAAATTATTTGCTCACCACAAAGGTGGCGGTAGCACCAAAAACGGCAGGGACAGTAACGCTAAAAGACTTGGTATCAAAAAGAACGACGGTCAAGAAATTTTAGCAGGTGGAATTATCGTTCGTCAGCGCGGTACTAAAATTCACCCCGGCAACAACGTAGGTATCGGTAGCGACGATACGTTGTACGCTTTAATCGACGGCGTAGTTAAATTCGAAAGAATGGGCAGACGCGACAAAAAGGTCAGCGTTTACGCTAAATAATAAGGCGTGCCGTTTAACAAAAAGGTAAAATAAAAGAGTAGCGAAAGTTTCGTTACTCTTTTTTTTGTGTGTTATAAAATATTTACAACCAAGTTTCTTCTACGAAATGTACGAAATCCAGCGTTTTTAACGCTTCTATAATTTCCGTATGCGTTTTGTATTTTTTTAGTTCGGGGCTTATTATAGAAAGCGAAACGGAATATACGCTAAGCCCCGTGCCTTTGTATGCTTTGTTAGGTTCTAGTTCGTCTATTCTAAGCCCTAGTCTTCTAAGCGTGGTTACAAAGTTTTTTAAGCCCGTTCCGTCTTTAAGTTCTAAATAAATTTCGAAATGATTAGAGCGGTTGCGTAAATACCTTTCTATGGCAGGGAAAAATGACAAGCAACAAATTAGCAGTACAAACCCTATAAGCGTAACGGTGTAAAGCCCCGCCCCACAGGTCAGCCCCAAAATCGCCGTCGTCCATAACGCTACCGAAGTGGTAAGCCCTTTTATTTGGTTTTTAGAACTGACCGTTAAAGACCTAACGCTAATAACGGCAATGCCTATTATTCCCGCGCAAGACAGGGCGTATATTTTAAGGTTTGCGTCGTGTAAAAGCCATATTTCCAAAATCATTATAAGCGCCGTAGAAAGCGATACCAAAATAAAAGTTCTAAGCCCTGCCGAATGTCGCTTGTTAGAGCGTTCGCAACCGATTACGGCAGAAAGAATTACCGCTAAAACAATTCTGAAAAGCGCACTGTATACATTTAGATTTTTAGACCAATCGCCAAGTAAGTTTGCAATTATATCGTCCATTTTTTTACTCCTTTAATAAATTTTCGGCGGCTTCGGTAAAAGCCTGTTCTTCTTCGGAAAGTTCTTCTTTTTTAAGTTCTGCCTGAATTTTTTGAATTCTTTCTATAAGCAGTTCCACTTCGGTTTTGGGTTTGCCTTCTACCGTCTGCGATTCTACAGGGGTAATGTCTTCTAGTTTGTTAGAATACGACTTAGATAAATACAACGCTAATTTAGAGCAAGCGGGACCTATCAGTTCGTACAATACGCTAGACGCCAAAATAATGGTAAGCAATGCGTTTCCGTTTGCACCGCCCAAAGTTCTTGCGCCCAAGGTGGCAAGCCCTATCGCGACGCCGGCTTGCGGAATAAGTGCAAGCCCCAAGTAGTTTTTGGTTTCTTTGGGCTTTTTGGCTATTAGGCAACCTAAAAACGCACCTAGGTATTTACCCGCGATTCTTACTACGAAATACAACACGCCTATTACTATAAGCGGAATTCCGTTTATAGAACCCGAAGAATTGAAAAGCGAGTTTAGGTCAAACGACAACCCCGACCTTACGAAGAACAATAAAAGAATAGGCGGACTGAAATAGTTTAGTTGCTTAAACAGTTTTTCGTCGTCGTTTAAGTTTATGTAAACCGTTCCCATAGCCATACAACCTAAAAGCGGTGAAACGTCTATTGTGGCACAGACACCGCAAAAGGCAAACAGCAGGGCTATGGCGATAATAAGTCGGTTGTCGGTAGAACGCTTTTTCATAAACAGTTTCATTAAAAGCCCGAACAGACCGCCCAAAACGAATACGCCAATGTTTTTAAGTATGGGTAAAATAATATCGAGCGCGCTGAAACTTCCGCCGAGCGACGAAGTTACCGCAACCGAAATGGCAATGCTGTACATAAACAGTGCAACTATATCGTCGTACGCAACGACCTGCAAAAGCGTGTCTACGAAATCGCCTTTGGCTTTGGTTTGGCGTATGGTCATCATGGTAGAAGCAGGTGCGGTTGCAGACGCAAGCGCAGAAATGACTATGCTAAACGACAGGTCAAGACCTAGTATCAAAAAGGTTAAAACAAAAACCAAAACCGAAGCGAGTAAAGATTCGAAAAGGGTAATAACCGTTATTTTGCCGATGCTTTTTTTAAGTTTGGAAAATTTAAAAAATTCTCCCGTAGAAAAAGATATAAACGCAAGCGCTATGTCGGTTAAAAATTCCGAACCCGAAATTACCGTTTCGGGAATAACGTCAAAACAAAACGGACCTAAAAGTATGCCGGTAACGATATATGCGGTAACATTGGGCAGTTTAAGTTTTTTGGTTATTCTGGTCATTAAAAAACCGCACAGCAACATTATTGCGATAGAAATGATTGTAGACGATACGTCCGACAGTCCGCCTAGTGCGACGGCTATGGTTTTTGAGTTTTCGCCAATACGAGCGTTTAATAAATAGTACAACTTTTACTCCTTCGGCTTTTCCCCCTAAACCTACTAAAAAATTTGTTTTGCAATTTTTTGTATTCGCTTGCAAAACTTCGTAAAATATTGTAACATATAATCGTTATAAATATGATTTTTAATTTTTTAGTAAATTATAAAAATTTTTTATAATATCCGATTTTAGTCGATAATAACAAGTTGTTTAAAAAGGGGGCGGGGGTATGTTAGATACCAAATTAGAAACATTGCTGGCGGTTGCCGAGTATAAAAATTTAACCAAGGCGGCGGAAACGCTGTCGCTTACGCAACCTGCGGTAAGCAACCATATAAATATGCTAGAAAAAGAATGTAACGCAAAACTGTTTTTACGCGGTAAAAGAGATGTTGTTTTGACTAACGAAGGTAAAATCGCCGTAACTTACGCACGCAGATTAAAAGCCCTGCACGAAAAAATGTTACAAAAAATTTCCGACGAGCAAAAGCACGTTTCTCGTTTAAGGGTGGGTATTACACATACTTCCGAAAACAATAAAATAACCGAAGTTTTCGGCAGATACGCAGGCGAATATTCTAAGGCGACGATAACGATAATTACTGATACCATAAATAATCTTTATGATATGTTAGAAAATTACGAGTTAGACATAGCCATTGTAGACGGAAAACGCAATTCCAACAAGCTTAATTATCTTATGTTAGACACCGATTATTTGGTTTGCGTGTTAAGTAACGACAATCAGCTTTCTAAAAAATCTATGATAACCGTTGCCGAACTAAAAAGGCAAAACCTTATTTTAAGGTTGCGGTCGTCGGCTACCAGACAGTTGTTCGAAGCTACGCTTACGGGTATAGGCGAAAGCATTTCCGACTTTAACGTTTCGTTGGAAGTAGACAACGTAGCCACCATAAAAGACTTGGTAAAAAAAGATTTGGGCGTTTCTATTTTACCGCAAAGCGCCTGTATAAGCGACGCCAGAAAGGGTAAGCTGTCTATTATTCCCATAGAAAATTTAAGTATGACGAGAGAGATGAACATCGCCTACGGCAAAGACTTTAATTATCCTGATATTTTAAGCGACATCGCGCGGATTTATAAAAGTATGGTAAAGTAGGTTTGGCGGTTTTTGTTTTGCTAAGGTGTAGGCAGGGTATTACGATATGAAGAAGATAGTTACGAGTAGTGAATTTTTTAACGTTAAAGACACGTTAGAGTGCGGTCAGGTGTTTAGGTTTGTACCGTACAAACAAGGGTTTAAGGTTTTTTGTTTAGATAGGTGCGCCTACTGTTACAATGTAAACGACACCGCCGTTATAGAATGTAACGACAACGACGAAAGTTTTTTTGTAAATTATTTCGATTTAGAAAAAGATTATTCGGACATGTACCGTTCGGCGATTTCTTACGGTTCGGAAGTTTTAACCCTTTCGGCGAAATTAGGCAAGGGTATAAGAATACTTAATCAAAGTCCGTACGAAACTTTGGTTTCGTTTATGGTGTCGCAAAACAACAATATTCCGCGCATTAAGGCTTCGATAGAAAAACTTTGCAATGCGTTTGGCGAAGAAAAGTTTTTTAACGGCGAAAGGTACTACGCTTTTCCGACGGTGCAGGCGCTAAAAAAAGCAGACGTCGATTTTTATAAAAGCATAGGCTTAGGGTATCGTGCCGAATATGTTTACGCCCTAGTAAACAAATTATGTTCGGGGTATAATTTAGACGAGCTGAAAAACCTTTCTACCGACGCGCTAAAAAAAGAACTTTTAAAAATTTACGGCGTAGGCCCTAAGGTCGCCGACTGCGTAAGTTTTTTCGGGTATAAAAAAACCGACAGTTTTCCGGTAGACACTTGGATAGAAAAAGTTTATCTTGAAAATTTCGGCGGAACGCCCGCATCGAGAGAAAAAATAGCAAGCCGTTTCGTCGGTTTGTTTAAAGAATATTCGGGCTATTTTCAGCAATATCTTTTTTATTATAAAAGAAGTATAGAGAAAAACGGGCAAATTAAATAAAAACATTTGTCAAAAAACCGTTACATGTGATATACTATTAAAAAATTACAGAAAAATTTTTTGGAGGCAAATAAATGCAGTATTCTAAAGAAGTAGAAGAAATGTTCTGCGTGGCAAAAGGTCCTAAGCACGGACCCGCACCTATTCCGGAAGAAGGCAAATGGGTGCAAGCAAAGGAAATTAAAGATATTTCCGCATACACGCACGGCGTAGGCTGGTGCGCACCTCAACAAGGTGCGTGCAAATTGTCGTTAAACGTTAAAAACGGTATCATCGAAGAAGCTCTCGTTGAAACCATAGGTTGTTCGGGTATGACGCACTCTGCGGCTATGGCTGCGGAAATTCTTCCGGGTAAAACCCTTTTGGAAGCTTTGAATACCGACCTTGTTTGCGACGCTATAAACACTGCTATGAGAGAACTCTTCCTGCAAATAGTTTACGGTCGTTCTCAATCCGCTTTCTCTGAAGACGGTTTGGTAATAGGCGCCGGAATGGAAGACCTCGGCAAAGGCGCACGTTCTATGGTAGGTACTATGTACGGAACCAAAGCAAAGGGCGTTAGATATTTGGAAATGACCGAAGGCTACTGCACCAAAATGGCATTAGACGAAAACAACGAAGTTATCGGTTACGAATTCGTTTCTCTCGGCAAAATGACGGATTTCATTAAAAAAGGAATGGAACCCAACGAAGCGTACGAAAAGTCTAAGGGAACGTACGGACGTTTTAAACCCGAAGACGGTGCGGTTAAATATATCGACCCACGTAAAGAATAAGAAGGAGGGGAATTAAAAATGGCACAGTTTGAAGGTTATGAAAGACGTGAAGCCAAAATATTGGCTACATTAAAAGAATACGGCATTTCGTCT
>CAYYYD010000029.1:9159-16282 GCA_964475885.1 uncultured Christensenella sp. | reverse complement strand
ATATTATAAAAAAATTTACGTATAGCGACGCAAAAACAGTTGATATTTTCAAAACAATTTGTTATACTACAACCAAGCGACAAAAAGAAGCCGAAGCGATTTCTAAATCGGCAGACGCAGTGCTTGTAGTCGGTGGTAAAAAAAGCAATAACACAGACAAGTTGTTTGAAATTTGTAAAAAGTATTGCGAAAATTCTTACAGGCTAACCAACCCCGACGATTTTGATTACGAAAAAATAAAAAATTTTAATAAGGTAGGTGTTGTTTTTGGTGCTTCCACGCCCAACGAACAATTCCAGGAGGTTATCTCGAATATGGAGAAAGTTACAGAAGAAATCATCACGACCGAAGTAGTAGAAAGTGAAGATTTAAACAAAGCGGTTGAAACAGAAGTTGAAACCAAGCCCGCAGAAAGCGTTACCGCCGATGCTCCCGTCGAAGAAAAGAAAGAAGAAGTTGCCGTTAAGTCGGAAATGGAAAAGGCTTTCGATAATATCAAAAAGAGCAGGGATTTTAAAATCGGTCAGGTTATTACCGCAAAGATTTCGTCTGCAACCGACAACGGATTAACCTTGTCGATGAACAACGCAAAAAAAGATTTCGAACTTCCTAAGGAAGAATTACTTGGCGATTATAATAAGCAAGAATATGTTGATAAAATCGGTCAGGATATTCGTGTTATGGTTATAGGTAAAAACCCCGTTAAATTCTCTGAAAAGGCTATGGAAAAAGTATTAAAAGAAGAAGCCGAAATAGAAGAAATTAAAAACGGTAAAATTTTCGAAGCAACCGTAACCGCTACCAACAAGGGTGGTTTAACCGCTAAGTTTGGCAGTTATGAAGTGTTTATTCCTTCTTCTCAGATTAAAATCGGTTTTGCCAAAGACCTAGAAAAATATGTTGGCAAAACTTTAAGATTAAAGGCAGAAAAGGTAGAATCTAGGGGCGCACGCCGTCAGATAGTAGGTTCTCAAAGAGTTATTTTAGAAGCCGAAAAATTAGAACGCGACACTATTAGAGCAGAAAAAGAAAAAGAATTTTTCTCTAACATTCAAGAAGGCGACATCGTTTTAGGTACCCCTGTAAGATTTGCTAACTTCGGTGCGTTTATCGATGTAAACGGTTTCGACTGCTTGGCTCATATTTCCGACTTGTCTTGGACGGGTTGCAATAACTGTGCGGACGTTTTGGAAATCGGCAAACAAACAGAGTTCAAAATTTTGAAAATCGACGAAGAAAACAAAAGGGTGTCCGTCGGCTACAAACAGTTACAACCCAAACCTTGGGATTCTGTTTTAGAAAGATATAACGTAGGCGATGTAATTACCGGTAAAGTTGTAAGAATAGTTAGTTTCGGTGCGTTTGTAGAAGTAGAAAAAGGTATAGACGGGTTGGTTCACGTTTCTCAAATTTCTAATCAATGGTTAGAAAATCCCGTAACCGCACTAGAAGTAGGTCAGGAAGTTCAGGCAAAGATTTTAGAAATCAATCCCGAAAAAGAAAAGATGACTTTGTCTATTAAAGCGCTTCTTCCCGAAGTAGAAAAACCCGTAAAAGACGAAGAAGAAAAGTCTGCAAAGGGCAAGAAAAAAGTTGAAGTCGAAACAGCCGAAGAAGACGAACTTCGCGAATGGAAAGACGAAAGTAACAGCGGTGTGTCTATTGCCGAAATAATAGGCGGTTTAGACAAATAAGTTTTAACTAAATTTTAATTTAACCCTATCCTAAATCAGGATAGGGTTTTTGTTATATTTACCGATTTCGTTTAATATAATACAATATATGAATTTTGATTTTTTACCGCCTTTATATTTAAGCGCGCTAAATTTTTTAGACGTAAACAAACTTACTGAAATAAGAATAAGAAAAAATTGCCCCGTAACTGTTTTATATTCTAAAAAAAGACACTACTTGACGGAAGGCGGTATATGTAAAAACGAAAAAAAAGTAATTGCCGAAAAGTGCGATATAGATTATATAATAGGCAAGGTAACCGAACATTCCGTTTATGCGTTTAACGACTGCATTAAGCAGGGTTTTTTAACTACAAAAAACGGTATAAGAATAGGGCTTGCCGGCGAATGTGTTTTTGAAAACGGAAAGATTAAAACTATAAAAGAATTCAGTTCTCTTAATATAAGAATTCCGCATACGATTATCGGTTGCTCCGATATAATTTTTAAATATATATACTCCGGTTTTAACGTAAATAACTCTTTAATCGTTTCACCGCCCGGAATGGGAAAAACCACCATACTAAAAGACCTTGCATTAAAACTAGACGAAACAAACGTTTTTCAAATTTTGATAATAGACGAAAGAGCGGAGTTTTCTGAAATTTACGGAAACAATATAGATAAAATTACTTACTCGGACAAACAATATGCTTTTAGTTACGGGTTAAGGTCGTTGTCGCCGAATGTGGTTATAACCGACGAGTTGTTGGGAGAAGAAGATTGGAATTTTGTTAAAGAAGCGGTTAATTGCGGAATTAACGTAATTGCAAGCTGTCACTCAAAAGATATACAAGAAGTTAAAAATAAAAACTTTTTTTTGCCGAACGTTTTCGATAAGTATTTTATTTTGTCGAGTAAAGAACGATTCGGAAAAACAGAAGCAATATTCGATAGGGAATTAAATAAAATATGCGAATTCTTATAGGTTTTCTTTTACTTTTACTATGCGTTTTAGTTGCGTTTTTGCTTACTAAAAAATTCACGCTAAAAAAAGAATTTTATAAATCTTTCGAAGCGTTTAATACCGTAATGATTCAAGAAGTCTGTTTCGGTAAAAAAACTTTAATTAGCGTAATTGAAAACACTAAATGCGACAACGACTTTTATCGGTTGCTTTCGGACAGATTTGCAAAAAATATTTCCCCGCAAGAAAAAGATTATTTAAGTAAAGAAGAAAATCTTTTTTTTGTTGAATACTGCAATAATTTAGGTAAAACCGACGGGGCGTCGCAGAATGAATTTTTAAGCAAAGCGGACAAGAATATTAAAGAACAGTTAAGTAAAAGTATAGAAGAAGAAAAAAATAAAAAAACTCTTTACCTTAAACTCGGTTTTATGCTTGGTTTGATTTTGTTAATAATTGTAATTTAGTATGGATATAAGTATTATTTTTAAAATCGCAACTATAGGAATAATAATAACGGTAATAACCCAAGTGCTTAAAAAAAGCGACCGAGAAGACATAGCAACGCTTGTGTCTTTGGTCGGCTTAATTATTGTGCTTACAATAGTAATAAATATGGTAAGTGACTTATTTGAAACGATAAAAAACTTATTCAATCTTTTTTAAAATGATTAAAATAATATTAGTGTCATTGGTGTTTGCCGTTATAATTATTTTTCTAAAAAACATTAAGAGTGACCTAGCGATTTTAGTTGAGATTATATCTGGCATAATCGTTTTAACGTTGGCGGTAGAATACCTTTACGACACTTTTAGTTTTTTTACTGAACTTATAAACCTTACGGGATTAGACAGTGAAGTGTTTACCATAATACTAAAAATAACCGCCGTTGCTTATTTAATCGAATTCGGAGCCGGCACGGTAGAAGATTTCGGGTTAAAAAACCTATCTAATAAACTTGTGTTTGTAGGTAAATTCGTTATTTTGGGTATTTCTATGCCCGTCATTTATTCTGTATTTAATTTGTTTAAGAATTTATTGTTATGAAAAAAGTTGCATTATGTCTTTTGATTTTAATTTCTGCTTTTGCGTTTTTATGTAATACCCGTACCGTGTATGCGGAAAGTTTAGAAGAAGAAATAAATTCTCAGTTAAACGACATTGATTTTAGCGAACTAAACGACTTTTACGATAAACTAGAATGTATTCCCGACGATTATAATTTTTTCGAGAACATTTCTGAAATTCTTTCCGGTAAAATCGACGCCGATTATTCGAGCGTTTTTAAGTATATTTTCAGTGTCTTTTTCGATGAAATATATTCTTTTTTACCTGTTGTTATAGGGATAATTGCCGTGTCTTTGTTTACGGGTATTATTTCAAAAATTAAAAGCGCTTACATATCGGAAGGGTTAAACGATGTTTTGTCTTTTGTGTGCGTGTTGTCTGTTTTGTTGCTTATATCTTCTCAGTTTATAAGCGTATATAAAAAAACGGAAAAAGTTATTTCGTTGATTTCGGATTTCAGTCAGGTTATATCTCCGATTCTTCTTACACTTATGGTCGCTTCGGGCGGAAGCGTTTCTGCTACCGTTTATAAACCCGTCGTTTCGGTTTTATCGGGTAGCATAATAGGTATTGTATATTCTTTCGTTCTTCCACTAGTATGCGTTATGACGGTTTTATCTTTAATATCTTTTTTTTCGGACAGTGTTAAACTTAATAAATTTACCGAAACCATCGCTTCTGTAATTAAGTGGGTAATAGGTATTTCGGTAACCGTGTTCGGCGTGTTTTTGTCCGTTCAGGGAATAGTTTCTTCCGTCCACGACGGAATAAGTTTAAGGGCGACAAAATACGCAATATCGAATTCCGTTCCCATAATAGGCGGTTTTTTGCGAGACGGACTAGACTTGGTAATCGGCGGAAGCGTTTTAATAAAAAACGCCGTAGGAATATCTTCGGTATTCGTTTTATTTTATATCGTTTTATTACCCGTACTAAATGTAATTGCCTTTTCGCTTTTACTAAAACTTTGTGCAGGGTTTTCGGAATGTTTCGATAATATTAAAGTGGCAAACTTATGTTCTTCGATTTCTAAAAGTTTATCTTATTTTATAACTTGTATTTTAATGGTCGGCTTTTTGTTTTTTATAACTCTTTTACTTATGATTTTTTCGGCTAATTCTTTTGTTTAATATGAAGCAGTGGCTTTTAAGCGTGTGTTTAACGGTTATAATAGTTTCTGTTTTTTCGATAATTTTGCCGAACGGAAAAACGGGAAATTTAATTAAATCCGTTTTTCACGTAATAATAGTGTTTGTTATCGTCAAACCATTTTTTAACCTAAAAACGGACTTAGACTTAGGCGATTATATTTTTAATACTACCGAACTTAACATTCAAACCGATTTTTTAGATAGCGTTGTAACAAAAATTTGCGACAAACAAGAAAAGGCTTGCGTAGAAATTCTTAGCAAACTAGACGTAAAAAACGCAACGGTAAAAATAGATTACGCTATCGACGACGATTACGATTATTACGTAACGAAAGTTTGCGTTAATTTAAAAAATTCGGTTATCATTTCGGACAAAGAGCATATAGATATTATCGACGAGATAAAAAAAGAATTAGTCGGTTATCTTAACGTTAAGGAAAGTTTAATAGAAGTTTATGACAGAGAATAATCACAAATCGAAACTTTCGTCGATTACGGAATTTCTTAAAAAAAACAAAACCATAAAATACGTTTTGGCAATAATAGTCGCAATTATAATTTCGTTGCTTCTTTTCGGTAACATATTCGAAGAACAAAGCCAAACAACCTACGACGAAAATATTTTATACGTAGAAAATCTTGAAAAAAGATTATCCGATACGTTAAGCAGTGTAGAAAACGCGGGTAAGGTTAAAGTCGTTTTAACGGTAGAATCGGGTATGGAAAGCGTTTTGGCTACAAAAATAACATCCAGCGAAAGCGGTGGAATAGTAGAAAGAAAAGAAGAACCGATTACGGTAAACGGCAAAACTGTTATTATAAAAGAAAATTACCCCAAAATTACGGGAGTTCTTATCGTTTCGGAAGGGGCAAACAATATATCGGTTAAAAGTAAACTGTTACAGGCCACAATGTCTTTACTAGACATAGACGCCGACAGAATAGAAATTTTAACAATGAAATAAATTAAAGGAGAAAATATATGTCAAAAAAGAAAAAAATTATTATTCTATCGTGTATGATAGCCTTGCTTGCGGTAACGGCGGTATTTAACTTCGTGCTTACAAGCGAACCCACAACCCTGTCCGACTCTCAGGCGGTAAGTTCGGCAAACTATTTTTCGCAGTACAGAACGGAAAGATTAACTACTAGAAGCGAAGAACTTTTACAGTTAGATTCGGTTATCGGTGCGTCTGAAAGTCAAAGCGCAGAAAAGAACCAAGCGCTTGCAATGAAAATAGATTTAACCGAAATAACCGAACAAGAAATGCTTTTAGAAAACTTAATTAAAGCGTACGGCTTCGAAGACGCGGTAGTTGTAATAGGGTTAGAGTCTAACAATGTAAACGCCATTGTTAAATCGGAAGAATTGTCTACCGAAGAAGCCATTGCCATTTATACGATAATATCCGAAGAAATAAGCGTTTCGCCCGAAAATGTGAAAATTATTCCTATTTCTTAAAAAATGCTATGCAAATTAAATATTTTGTGGTACAATAAATTTATCGAATTGTATTAGAGGATATTTATGGCACGTATTAAAAAGGTTACCAGAAATAAACACGAAGGCAAAATTATTTACGGCGACGGTATTGTAGACGGAATAGTTTATCTTGCAGTATCTGAAATTCCTTATACAGAACTGTATTCACTAAAACAACACGCAAACAACCGTTCTAAGTCAATAGGGGTTACTTTTGCAAAAGACGGGGTACACATAGATATAACGGTAAAAATTCATTACACGCAAGCCGTTTCCGATATGGCATTTAAAATTCAGGAAATAGTTCGCCATAACGTAGAAGCGATGACCGATTATCATATAGCAAGCGTAAACGTTATAGTTCGCGGTGTGTTGTTTGACGACATTACAAAAAAAGAAGCAAACGCCATCCAGTCGGAAGAAGGCAGACAAGAAATTTAGTTACAGAGTTCATATGAGAAGTTTAGCAAGAGAGTGTGTTTTTAAATACTTATTTTCAAAGCTCTTTAATCCAAGCGATGAAGGGCTTTTTGATGTTTTGACAAAAGATTTAAACGATAACGACAAACAGTTTGCAAATACGCTTTTAAAATGCGTAACCGATAACGAAGAAAAATACCTTACGGCTATTTTGGAACTGGCTAACGGTTATTCGTTAAACAGGGTGTACAATGCAGACAAGTGCGTTCTTTTAATAGGTATGGCAGAATTAGACAATTTCAAAGATACGCCCGTTGCCGTTGCCATAGACGAAGCGGTAAAACTTGCTTCGGTTTTCTG
>CAYYYD010000029.1:0-9059 GCA_964475885.1 uncultured Christensenella sp. | reverse complement strand
GAAGAAAAGGTCTTAGGTTATATTCCTGCCGAAAAAGACGTAGACGGGTTTAAAGCAGAAAACATAGGCAAACTTGCAATGAATACCCCATGCACCGTTGCTTGTACTCCGTTTGGCGTTATTAAAATGTTAAAAGAGTATAATATAGAACTTTCGGGAAAAAGGGCTGTCGTTTTAGGAAGAAGCAATATAGTAGGCAAACCTTTAAGCATGCTTTTGCTTAAGGAAAACTGTACGGTTACCGTTTGCCACAGCAAAACCGTAGACCTAAAAAGCATTTGTTTACAGGCAGATATTATTGTCGGGGCGATAGGTAAGCCAAAATATATTACCGCAGATATGGTAAAAAAAGGTGCGGTCGTAATAGATATAGGAATAAACAGAACCTCAAACGGGCTTGTCGGCGACGTCGATTTCGAAAACGTTAAAGAAGTCGCTTCGTACATAACGCCCGTTCCCGGCGGAGTAGGGCCTATGACCATTGCCATGTTAATGGAAAACACCTATAATTGCGCAGTAAGGAGAATGTAATTGAGTTTTGAAAGTAAGTTAAAATTTTATACCGATACGTTTAACAAAAGCCTTTCTAACTATCTGGATTCGGTAAAAAAAGGCGTTCCGCCGACTTTGTACGAAGCGGTAAAATATTCCGTATCGGACGGCGGTAAAAGAGTTAGACCCGTTTTATGTTACGCCGTTTCGGATATGCTGGGCGTAGATTTTAGTCAAATAGAATATTATGCCATTGCGGTAGAACTTATACACTCGTATTCGCTTGTTCACGACGATTTACCGTGTATGGATAACGACGATTACAGAAGGGGTAAATATTCTACTCACAAAAAATACGGCGAAGCGACAGGTGTTTTGGTCGGCGACGCTTTACTTAATTTGGCGATAGAGACTTCTTTAAAAAAATCTCACTATACCGATAACGATATATCGGCATTAAAAATTCTTTTTTATTGCTCGGGTTTTAACGGTATGATTAAGGGGCAAATGCTCGACCTAGAAAACGAAAATCGTTCGGATATATCGGAAGAAACGATGAACGAAATTTTTATAAACAAAACTTCTAGGCTTATAGAAGCGCCTATTTTAATTGCTTCTTTAATGGCAGATAAATTATATTTCGAACAACTTAACGAGTACGGCACGTTGCTTGGTATTTTGTTTCAACTGACCGACGACATTTTAGACGTAGAAAGCAATTTGCAGGTCTTAGGTAAAACGCCTAATAAAGACGCAGAATCGGGTAAATTGTCGGCAGTAAAGGTTTACGGGTTAGACGGGGCAAAAAACAAAGCCGAAGAAATTTATTTAACTTGTAAAGAAATTTTAAGCGATATTCCGAATTCGGATTTTTTATCGGAATTTACCGACAAAATATATAATAGGAAGTTTTAAAAACACAAGAAATTGTGTTTTTTTATTGTTATGAGATTAGATACTTTTTTACAACAAAAGGGTTATTTCGATTCTAGAAATAAATCGGCAGAAGCCATACGGCGCGGAGAAATTATGGTAAACGACAAAACCGTTTTAAAACCTTCGTACGAAGTTGACGAGAATTGCTCGTGTAAAATAGAATATTTATTTACCGAAAACTATGTATCGCTCGGCGGATACAAATTAAAGAAAGCGCTTTTCGATTTCAAGTTAAATGTAAACGGTTGGGTTGTTTGCGATGTAGGTGCAAGCACGGGCGGTTTTACAGACTGTATTTTACAAAACGGCGCAAAAAAAGTTTATTCTGTAGACTTAAACGACGGGCTTTTACACGCTAAACTAAAAGCCGACGAAAGGGTTATTCCCGTTATAAAAAACGCAAAGGACTTGGTGATAACCGATTTTAATGACGAAATAGATATGATTTGCGCCGATTTAAGTTTTATATCCGCAACGCAGGTTTTAAATGTTTTTTATAATATTTTACCAAGCGACGGTACGGTTGTGTTACTAATTAAACCGCAATTCGAACAAGGCAAAAGGGTAAAACTTAAAAACGGAATAATAAAAGACCAAAAACAAAGATACAACGCTTGTAAAGAAGTTTACGATTACGCCGTTAAAACAGGATTTTGCGTTAAGGGTTTAACGACCGCACCTGTCGTTAAAGAAAAGAATGTCGAATATTTGATTTTATTAAAAAAGACAACCGATATAAGCGTCGATTTTGAAAAATTATTCATTAAATAATGAATAATTATTGATTTAATTTGAATAATATGCTATTCTATACATAGGTGATAAAATGAAAGTATTGGTTTACGTCAATAAAGAAAAAGATACCAATTCGTCTTGGCTGGGTAATTTAGAAAATATTTTATCCAATAAAGGTATTGCTTATAAAGTAATTACGATAAAAGATATAAATTCTACCGAGTCTGCCGACGCACTTATCGTTTTGGGCGGAGACGGAACAATTTTAGGATTAAACGAATTTTCTAACAAAAACGATATTCCTATTATCGGTATAAACGCAGGTAAACTAGGCTTTTTAACCGAGTTCGAAAAGTTTGAAACGGCTTTTGCGATAGATTGTCTTATAAACAATCAACTGATAAAAGACAACCGTTCTACAATGCAAATAGATTTTAACGGAAAAACGTACTGCGCGCTTAACGATATTGTCGTTCAACGGCTTTTTTCGGAAGACAGAAACACCGTTATAAACGTAGAAGTTTTGGTGGGCGAAAGTCCTGTAGAAAACATAGTGGGCGACGGCGTAATAGTTTGCACTCCGACAGGTTCTACGGCGTATTCTTTGTCTGCAGGCGGGGCGATTTTGGCACCCGGAATAAATGCCTTTTCGGTTACACCTATTTCCGCGCATTCGCTAAGCCACAGACCGATTATTTATTCTGCCGACCAAAATTGTTCTATAACGTTAAAAGGCGGAGAAAAGGCTTCTGTTTTTTATGACGGAAAGTTTTTGGGATATATGCAACAGGGCGACAGTTTGCAGGTTAAAAAATACGACAAACAGACTTGCTTTTTAAGAAAAAAAGATTCTAATTTCTTTAAACTTTTAAGAAACAAAATGCTAGGGCAAAACGGGGTGAAAAATGGCTAAAATAGATAGGTTAGAAAAAATTAAATCTCTTATTACCGAATACGAAATTTCTACCCAAGAAGAGTTGACGGACATGCTTAACGATGTGGGGTACAACGTTTCGCAGGCAACCGTTTCTAGGGACATAAACAAACTTAATCTAGTAAAGTCTGAAGGTGTTCAAAAAAAGACCAAGTACGTTTTAGGTAACGAAGACAAGTCTAGCGTATCGGAAAAGATTATAGATTTATTTAAACAGATTACCGTATCTATTGCGTCGGTCGGAAATTTAATAGTAATAAAAACTCTTAACGGCAACGGCAATTCCGCGGGTATGGCAATAGACAAAATGAACTTTTCGGAAGTTTTGGGTACGGTAGCGGGCGACGACACTTTACTTATTGTAACCAAGTCGGAAGCAGACGCTAATTTTATAGTTAAAAGTTTAAGGATGCTTTAATGCTAAGTAAACTGATTATAAAAAACATTGCGCTTATAGACAGCGCAGAAATAGATTTTACAAAAGGGTTAAACGTTTTGTCGGGCGAAACGGGTGCAGGGAAATCAGTTATTATAGAGTCGCTTAATTTCGTTCTCGGCGCAAAGGCAGACAAAACTTTAATCAGGTCCGGAGAAACGGAGTGCTTGGTTTCTGCGTTTTTTTGCGTTGAAAACAGCGAAAAAATTTATTCTTTGTATAACGAACTAGACATAGAGCCCGAAAGCGAACTTTTAATAACCCGAAAACTTTCGTTAGAAGGCAAAAATTCCATTAAACTAAACGGAACGACCGTAACTGCGGGGATGTTAAAAAAGTTTACTTCCGCACTTGTAGACGTTCACGGTCAAAGCGAACATTTCGAATTGTTGTCTAATTCTAAACAACTCGATTTAATAGACAAGTTCGGCGGAGAAAAAGTAGAAAACGTTAAAAAAGACTTAAAAGAAGAATTTGATAAATACAAAAAAATCAAATCGCAACTAGACGAACTCGGCGGAGACGAAAATCAACGACTAATTCGGTTAGACGTTTTGTCTTATCAAATAAACGAAATAGAGCAAGCCGACTTAAAAGACGGCGAAGAAGAAGAACTTTTATCGGTACGCAAAAAACTTTTAAGTCAAGAAAAAATAGCAGGCGCGTTAAAATCGGTAAAAGAAAGCATTACGGCAGAAGGCGGTACAGACGATATTTTATCTAACGCATCGCATATACTTTATCAGATAACGCAACTGGGCGAAGAGTACTCTGAACTTTACAGTAGGTTAGAAAGCGTTTATTCCGAACTGTCGGACATAGGCGACAGCGCTTCTTCTTTATTAGACGGGCTTGACTTTTCCGACTATAACCCCGACTTTATAGAAGCAAGGCTAGACGTTATTAAACGAATTAAAAAGAAATACGGCGGAGATTTTTCGCAAATTACAGAGTTTTTGAATTCGGCTAAACTAGAAAAACAAAAACTAGAAAATTATAACGAGATTGCAGGCGACTTGCTTGTTCAAAAAAATGCGACGGAAGACTCTATTTACCATTTATATCTTAAACTTTCTGCCGAAAGAAAAAAAGTTTCCGACATATTCGCTAAACAGGTTATTTCCGAGCTTAACGAATTAGGTATGAAAGACTCGATTTTTAGCGTCCAATTCAACCAACAACCAAGCAAAGAAGATTGCCGTTTTGTTTCTGCCAACGGCTTTGACCAAATAGAGTTTTTGTTTTCGGCAAACAACGGAGAGCCTGTCAAACCCTTATCGGCAATAATAAGCGGTGGCGAAATGAGTAGGTTTATGCTTGCGATTAAAGGGCAAACCACAAAGTTTAGCAATCTGTCTACCTTTTTGTTTGACGAAATCGATACGGGCATAAGCGGAAACATCGCAAAAGTCGTTGCCGAAAAATTTGCAAAGATTTCTGCGCACACCCAGATAATCGCCATTACACATTTACCGCAAATTTCGGCAATGGCAGACAATAATTTGCTTATAGAAAAAACAAAAGAAAACGGAAGAAACCATACTAAGGTATATACCCTTAAAGGCTTTGATAAAGTTAAAGAAATATGCAGGCTGACAGGCGGTAATTATTTAGACGATATATCGGTTAAACACGCAGAAAATATTATAAGTCAAGCCGAAAACTTTAAGAAATCAATAAAATAACTAAAAGGTCGAAAAAATTTTTTCGGCCTTTTTACATAAACGCACAAAAACTTCACACTATAAAACTTGACGATAATATTATGAAAAAAAGATTTTTGTGTTTTTTGCTGTTTGTTTTTACAATATTCAACGCCTTTTCGGTTGTAACCGTGTATGCCGATAACGACATATATCTTGGCGGAATGCCTGCCGGTTTCGTTATGGAAACAAAAGGCGCGTATGTAGTAGGGCTAACCGACGTTGTAACGGAAACTGGCAATAAGTCACCGTCGAAAGACGCCGGAATAGAAGTCGGGGATATAATTTTATCTATCGACGACGTAAACGTAAACAACGCGTACGATATTGCTTCTGCATTAAAAGACGACGACGTAAAAATTGTTAAAGTAAGAAAAAAACGACAAATTAACGTTTATAACGTTAAACCGGAAAAAGATTTAAGCGGAGCGTATAAACTAGGTGTTTTTGTGCGCGACAACTTAAACGGTATAGGAACGATAACCTTTATTCAAGGAAACAGATTTGCTTCTCTCGGACACCCCGTTGTTGACGAAAACGGCGAAATTATGGAAATAGTTTCGGGAAACATTTATAATTGTAACATTACTGGTTGCGTTAAAGGTGAGCGTGGCAAACCAGGTGAACTTAGGGGAGTGTTTTTAAAAACCAAAAGCATAGGCGAAATAGAAAAAAATACCGATTGCGGTGTTTTCGGAAAGATAAACGCAAAAAATTTTAACATTAGCGAACTTGTAAAAATAGAAAAGGGAGAAGCAAAAACGGGCAACGCAACAATATATTCTACGGTGTTCGGTAGCACCCCGAAAGAATATTCTATAAATATAATTAAGGTAGACGAAAGTGCAAGCACCAAAAATTTCGTAATAAAAATAACCGATAAAGATTTGCTAGACATTACTTCGGGAATAGTTCAGGGAATGAGCGGAAGCCCTATTGTACAAGACGGCAAAATAGTGGGTGCGGTAACGCACGTTTTTACCAACGACCCGACGCGCGGTTTCGGTGTTTCTATAAACAATATGATTAACAAGTAAATATCAGTCGATTTATTGTATAATTATATCTGACATAACGAATATTTTTTTAATAAATACAGAAAATAGTTGTAAGGAGAAAAGTATGAAAAACAAGTTTTCTGTATTTTTTGTTATAATGGCATTTGCATTGATTTTAACGGGTTCGGGTTTTACAAAAATAAAAGCATTTGCAGATAACAGTTTAGAATTTAAAAGCAAATCGGTTTATTTGTGCGACGCAAACAGCGGTACGGTCATTACAAAACATAACGAAACAACAAGGTATCCGATTGCGAGTATGTGTAAAATTATGACTTTGCTTTTATCATTTGAATCGCTTGACACCGAAAAAATATCTTTAAACGAAGAAGTAACCGTAAGCGCAAATGCTTCTGGTATGGGTGGTTCGCAAGTCTTTTTAGAAGAAAACGGAAAATATAAAGTATCGGAACTGTTAAAGAGTATTACGGTTGCTTCGGCAAACGACAGTTGCGTTGCAATGGCAGAACGTTTATGCGGAAGCGAATCGTCTTTTGTAAACTTAATGAACGAAAAAGCAAAAAGTTTAGGAATGGACAATACTTTTTTTGTGAACTGCACGGGGCTTCCTAAATCGGGGCAATATTCTTGTGCGAAAGACGTTTCGGTTATGTTTAAAGAACTTTTAAAACACAAAGAATACTATACTTTTTCCGGAATTTGGACGGATAAAATAGAACACCCGAAAGGCAGGTTTACCGAAATTTCAAACACCAACAAACTTATTAGGTTTTACGACGGTTGCGATAGCGGTAAAACGGGTTATACTTCCGAAGCGGGACATTGCCTTTGCGCTTCTGCCGTAAGAAACGATATGCGACTTATATCGGTTGTAATTTCTGCGCCAGACAGCAAAACAAGATTTAACGAAGTATCTAAAATGTTTAATTACGGGTTCGATAATTACGTAAATAAAATAATAATCGACAACAACTCTCCGTTAGATATTAAAGTCAGCGTAGAAGACGGAAAAAAAGACTCGCTATCGGTAGTTGCCGAAAAGCCGTTATATCTGTTTTCTCGTAAAGACCAAAAAAGAAGCGTAGAAATTAACTTTACGCCGACGGATAAAGTCGTTGCGCCTATTACGAAAGGCGATATAGTAGGTAGTTTATCAGTTTACGAAAACGGAATTTTAATCGACAGCGTTTGTGTTTTGGCAAACGAAGACGTATTAGAAAAAACTTATTTCGATTGTATATTCGACGTATTGGAAAATTGGGCGTTATATTAACGCTCTTTTTCTTTTTCTGACATTGCCTTTTTATTTGTTTATATACGAATTAAGTTATTGTTATAAGTTTTTTATTGACTTTAAGTGTTATCTTTTGTTAAAATAATAAAAAATAACAGGTGTAAGTATGAACACAAGAGAAACACTTAAAGTAAACGATAACAATCATCTGGAAGTCGGCGGTATCGATTGTTCGGAACTAGCCAAAAAATATTCTACTCCGCTGTATGTCTTAGACGTAGAACACATAGAAAAAATGTGTAAAACCTATTCGGAAGCATTAAAAAAATATTACGGAAACGGCAAAGTTTTTTACGCTTCCAAGGCGTTTTGCTGTAAAGAAATATACCGAATAATTAAGAAATTCGGCTTAGGTTCCGACGCAGTATCTTTGGGCGAAATGTATACGGCAAAACTTTCGGGTGCAAAATTATCAGACATTATTTTACACGGAAACAATAAATCTTACGACGAAATAGAATACGCCGTTAAAAATTCCGTAGGATATGTGGTTATAGATTCGCAAGAAGATTTAAGCGTTTTAGCGGAAGTATGCAAAAAATACAAAAAAGTTCAGAACGTTCTTATAAGGGTAAACCCCGGCATAGAAGCACACACTCATAAATTTATTCAGACGGCGAATGTAGACTCTAAATTCGGTTTTTCTATAAACAACGGGGACGCAACCGACATTATCAAAAAAACGGCAGAATGTAAATATGTTAATCTTTTAGGGTTACACTGCCATATCGGTTCGCAGATTTTCGAAGAGAAGGGTTTTGTTTCGGCTGTTAAAAAAATGACCGCCTATTATTCGGAAATAAAAAATACGCTTGGTATAGAATTTTCCGTTATAAATCTCGGTGGCGGAATAGGAATATGGTATTCCGACGACGACAAAAAAATGACGTATGCGGACTACGATAACTTTGTAAAAACAATATCTTACGAGTTAAAGTCTTGCATAAAAGAATTAGGATTAAACGATTTGTATCTTATTTTAGAACCCGGCAGGTCGATTGTCGGCGAAGCGGGAATTACCCTTTATACCGTCGGTTCTGTTAAAACAATTAAAGGATTAAAAAACTATTTGGCAATCGATGGCGGAATGTTCGAAAACCCCAGATACGCGTTGTATCAGGCTAAATATACCGCTGTCGCCGTAGAAAAAATGAACGACAAACACGATACCGTTTACTCAATTGCAGGAAAATGTTGCGAAAGCGGAGATATAATTACCGAAAGTTCTTTGCTTCCCCAAATGAAAAGGGGCGACTTGGTGGCAATACTTTCTACCGGAGCATACAATTATTCTATGGCAAGTAGGTATAACAGAAACACCGTACCGCCCGTAGTAGGCGTAAAAAACGGTAAGTCTTACATTATAGTTAAAGGCGAAACGCTTAAAGATTTGGTTAAAAACGATTTATAATACAATTATATTAAACACTTAAAGTGGATAATGTTATTAAGGAATGATAAAAAATGACGAAACAGCAATTTATCGACAAAGCAAAATCGTTAAATTATA
>CAYYYD010000028.1:0-16340 GCA_964475885.1 uncultured Christensenella sp. | reverse complement strand
GTTCGGGCTGAGCGAAAGCCGAGCCTTCGGCAGGTGCCGTTTGATAGATTGCGCCCTTGTCGAACTTTACATAAGACTTTTTATCGTCTAAACCGGTTTCTAAAACGAAAGTGTTTTCGTTGTTGTTGATTTCCGCAACGAAACCACAAACACCGCCTATGGTCTTAACCCTGTCGCCGACCTTTAAGGCGTCTACCCTTTCTTGTGCTTCTTTTTGTTTCTTTTTACCGGAAATAGACTGCCATACCATTAAACCGATAATTACCAAAAAGATTACGCCGAACATAATGTAGGTAGTAACGGGATTAGATTCCCCTTCTGCTAACAAATTGTAAAACATATTGTACTCCTTTAAATATATTGTTTTTTTATTGTAATAATTTTTAACCGCTTTTGCAAGCGTTTTTTGTTAATTTCCGAAATTCGACAAACTTTTTGCTAAAACCTTTGATAAGTGTCGCCCGTTTTTTTATAAAACTCTTCTCTGAATTCGGTAAAAGAATCTTGCATAATGGCTTCTCTTATATCTGCCATAAGTTTGTTAAGGTAAGTAATGTTATGCAAAGACAACAACATACCGCCCATCATTTCGCCTGCATTTATCATATGTCTTAAATAAGCCTTAGTATAGTTTTTGCAAGCGTAACATTCGCATTCGGAATCTAACGGCGTAAAATCTTCTTTGTATTTACCGTTTCTTACAACGACCTTACCGTTAGAAGTAAGCGCCGTACCGTTTCTGCCGACGCGCGTGGCAAGAACACAGTCAAACATATCTATTCCACGGAAAACGCCTTCTACCAAACAATCGGCACTGCCGACGCCCATAAGGTATCTGGGCATATTTTTTGGATAGAACGGAAGCATTTCGTCTAGCACGTCGTACATAACGTTTTTGGGTTCGCCGACGGAAAGACCGCCTATTCCTATTCCGTACTTGGCGTAAGGTAAAGTTTCTTTTAAGCTTATAAGTCTTAAATCTTTATAAACATTTCCCTGAACAATCGGGAACAACGCCTGCTCGGGATTTTTATGGTGATTGTAACACCTGTCAAGCCACTTTAACGTGCGCTCCATAGCGATTTTAGAATCTGCATAACTCCAACCGTACGCAGAACATTGGTCAAACGCCATAATAATATCGGCACCGAGATTGTTTTCTATGTCGATAGCCTTTTCGGGCGTAATGAAATGCAAACTTCCGTCTACATGAGAATTGAAATACACGCCTTCGTCTTTTATTTTATTTAACTGCGCAAGCGAAAAAACCTGAAACCCACCGCTGTCGGTTAAAATAGGTCTGTCCCAATTCATAAACTTATGCAGTCCACCCGCCCTTTTTACGATTTCGTCGCCCGGACGCATATATAAATGATATGTGTTAGAAAGTATGATTTGAGAATTGGCTTCTTTTAAATCTCTGGGCAAAACGCCTTTAACGGTAGCCTGCGTGCCGACGGGCATAAAAGTCGGGGTGTGAATATCGCCGTGCGGAGTGTGTAAAATTCCTACCCTTGCGCCCGTTCTTTGGTCTTGCTTTATTTGTTCGTAATAGAATTTTTCCATAAAACCTGATTAAGTATAATATTTAAAAGTTAAAATAACCTTGAATTTTTAATTTGCGCACGTGTTTTACGCCTGTGCGAAACAAAACTTATAAAATCAAACACGCGTCGCCGAAAGAGAAAAATCTGTATTTCTCTTTTACCGCCGTGTTATAAAGTTCTAAAATCTTTTCTCTGCTAGAAAAAGCCGAAACCAACATTAAAAGCGTGGACTTGGGCAAATGAAAATTTGTGATAAGTGCGTCTACGCATTTGAATTTATAGGGCGGATAAATGAAGATTTCGGTATTGTCTTTTACCGCCGAAACAAACCCGTTTTCGTCCGAAGCGCTTTCTAGCGTTCTGACGCTGGTCGTACCCACCGCAATCACGCGCCTGCCTTCTTTTTTTGCGAGATTGATTTTCTCTGCCGATTCGGGGCTTATTTCGTAGTACTCCGAATGCATATGATGTTCGGTTATCTCGTCCGCTTTAACGGGGCGGAAAGTCCCCAACCCGACGTGCAATAAAACATCTACTATTTCTACGCCCTTGCTTTTAATTTTTTCTATAAGTTCGGGCGTAAAATGTAAGCCCGCGGTCGGCGCCGCCGCCGAACCGTTTATCTTTGCGTACACGGTTTGATACCTTTCTTTGTCGGAAAGTTTTTGGGTGATGTACGGGGGTAAAGGCATTTCGCCCAAATTAGAAATTATATCTTCGAACACGCCGTCGTAAAAAAACTTTACGCGTCTGCTACCTGATTCTTCTATGGTAGAAAGAACTTCTAACGAAAGTGCGTCGGACACCGTAAGTTTTGCGCCCGGCTTTGCTTTTTTGCCCGGCTTTACCAAAACTTCCCACTCGTTAAGGTTAAACCTTTTAAGCAAAAGAATTTCTACCCTTCCGCCGTTAGGGGTGTGAGCAAACATTCTTGCAGGCAAAACCCTTGTATTGTTTCTTACCAACACGTCGCCTTTTTTAAGATAGTCGACTATATCGTAAAAATGACGATGACTTATTTTATCTGCGTTGCGGTCGTAAACCAAAAGCCTAGAACTGTCCCTTGGTTCCGCCGGTGTTTGCGCTATTAAATTTTCGGGAAGATAATAATCGAAATCACTTGTTTTCATCTGATTCAAAAAATGTTGTTTGTCGCTGTTTTTCTTCGGGCATAGTAAATCCTATGCGTTCGTAACCCTTTTTAAGCAAAATTCTGCCCCTTGGCGTTCTTGCGATAAAACCCAATTGAAGCAAATACGGTTCGCAAACTTCTTCTATGGTATTGGCGTCTTCGTTTACCGCCGTCGCAAGCGTTTCTAATCCACAAGGTCCGCCACCGAACTTTTCTGCCATAGCCTTCATTACATTAATATCCGTTGCGTCTAAACCGAACTCGTCTATGTCTAAAAGTTTAAGCTCGCCCAAAGCATCGGAAAGTTGAATGGTTTCGTGCTTGTTTACGACCGCATAATCGCGAACGCGTCTTAAAAGCCTGTTAGCTATTCTGGGCGTTCCGCGACTGCGCCTTGCTATTTCCAGGCAAGCGGAACTTTCGATTTTTACGCCGAGCATTTTAGAAGCGCGTTCTACTATTTCGGTAAGCTCGGGTACGGAATACATTTCTAACCGACAGATAACGCCGAACCTGTCCCTTAACGGAGAAGAAAGGTTGCCCGCCTTTGTAGTTGCACCTATAAGCGTAAACTTAGGAAGGGGTAACTGAACGCTACGCGCCGACGGTCCTTTGCCGAGAATAAAATCTAGCGTATAGTCTTCCATCGCAGGGTACAAAATTTCTTCTATACTATGGTTTAAACGATGAATTTCGTCTATAAACAATATGTCGTGCTCGTTAAGATTGGTTAAAATGGCGGCAAGGTCGCCGGCACGCGCTATCGCAGGACCGCTGGTAACCTTTACCTGCGTTCCCATTTCGTTTGCGATTATGTGCGCAAGCGTAGTTTTGCCAAGCCCGGGCGGGCCGTATAACAAAACGTGGTCTAACGCGTCGTTACGCATTTTGGCGGCGGCGATACTTACGGCAAGATTGTCTTTAACCTTTTCTTGCCCGACGTAACCTTCCATCGACTTGGGGCGAAGAATGTTTTCTATTTCCGTTTCGCGCTCGTTTATAGTGCTTGTAACAAGTATTTCTTCTTCCATTTTTCTACCTGATGTTTTTTATCGAAAGGGCTATAAGTTGCTCTACCGTAACGGCGCCCGAAGATTTTGCCTTTTCTATGGCAGGAATACATTCGGCTTTGGTAAACCCTAAACTCATTAACGCTATAATAACGTCTTGGTCGTCGGAAGTTAGTTGAACGTTCTCTTTAACCGCTTTTTCTTGTTCGGAAACTTCTGCGGTAATTTTTTCTCTCAGTTCTAAAATAATGCGCTCTGCCGTCTTTTTGCCCATTCCTTTAACGGCGGTAAGACCTTTAACGTCGCTGGTTGCGATTTTTACCGCCAGGTCGTTAAGGCTCATATTAGAAAGCACGGTTATACCCATTTTAGGTCCGATACCGGATACCGAAATAAGTTTTAAAAACATATTCTTTTCTTCTTGACTTATAAAACCGTACAAACTTACCCCGTCTTCTTTTACGGCGAGATAGGTATAAACTTCCCCCGAACCTTCGCTTAACAGTTTTTGGTATACCGACGCCGAACACGTAATTTCGTAACCCAAACCGTTGTTTTCTAAAATTACCGTTCCGTCGTTTGCAGTAATAACGTTACCTTTAATGTACCCTATCATAACTCTCCTTAAATACTGAACAGTCCGCTGAGTTTGTTGGTCTGTGCGTGGCACAGCGCAACCGCAAGCGCGTCGGCGGCGTCGTCGGGACGCGGTATGGATTTTAAACCCAAAAGCGTTTTTACCATTTGCTGTATCTGATTTTTTTCTGCTCTGCCGTAACCCGTAAGCGCCTGCTTAATTTGAAGCGGAGTATACTCGAAAATGTTTCCGCATTCTTTATTTGCCGTAAGCATAAGCACGCCCCTTGCGTGCGCAACCGCAATACCAGTTTTAACGTTTTTGGCAAAAAACAATTCTTCTACGGCTATTTGGTCGGGCTTAAACTTGTCGATAATCTGCTTTATGCCCTTTTCCAGCATACACAGTCTTACGGCAAGATTTTCGTCTTTCGGGGTGGAAACGATGCCGTAGTCCAGCATTTCGCATTTACCCCTGTTATCTTTTTTTATTACCCCGTAACCCAAAGTCGCCAAACCGGGGTCGAACCCGACTATTATCATAAAATATATTTTACTTTAATATCCGCAAAAAGTCAATAAAAAAGCCCACGGTTTAGCGCAGGCTTAAAAATATAACTCACTTTAAATTTCGGTATCGCCCCGTTTACGGTAAATTTTTTAACCGACCGTAAACCTTTTTAATTTTCTGCCGTTGCCGTAACTGGCACGACGTTCTCTTTTTCTTGTTTTTCGGGTTTTGCTTTTAAAGAAAGCATTTCTACCGAAGCGATAAGCACTATTATTATGTTATAAATAAACGGGTCCATTTGCACCGCTTGGTCAAACACACCGCTAAGCGCAAAAAAGATTATGGTAAGCCTTAGTAAAAACCCTTCGCCCTTAAAATCTTTTTCTATAATTCTGTACTTGCATACCGTAAAAAACAACATAGCCACGGTACCGACCACACCCAAAGAACATAGCCATTGCAAAATGGTGTTATGCGCAAGCACATAAGAAGAAGCTCCCGGCCCCATATACGGAACGCCGTCTAAACCGTAATACTTAAAACCTATTCCGAAAATGGGGGCTTCTTTAAACTTTTCTATACACCACGGCCACAAATATTCTCTGCCCGAACCGTCGCCGTGCAGAAGCCTGTTCGTAAGCGTAGACAAAACGGGGTAAACCATATTCCAACTTAGAGCAAGAATCACTGCGCACGCAAGAAGGCAAAAACCTAAATAAACGGCGTATCTTTTTTTGTCGGGCGATTTTACAAAACTTAAAACGGTAAAGGTTACCATAGCAAGCCCCACCAAAGCCACAGCCGTACGACAATAGGTTATCAATATAAAAAAGCACAACACTGTTGCGACTACCAGAAACTTTCCGTCGCGCTCGGTTTTATACCCCAAATAAAAAGCACCGCAAACGCCCAGCAAAACGAATAACGCCGAAACATTGACGTTTTCTGCCCCTACCCACAGCGTTTGATTCTTTTTGAATATGCTAAGAATGTCGCCGTAACTAAGATAGTTTTCGTACATAATTAAAAGCGATACGAGAACTGCACCGACAATAAAAACCTTGCACATAAATCTGCCTAAATTTTGCGTACAGTTTAAGCAAATAAAATAAAAGCAGAAGGTTGCCAAACAAAGCATAAGCACGGTAACAGCCGTAGACAGTTTATAACTGTACCCGATACCGCCCAAAAGATAGCCTACGGTTGCGACGGCAAACGGAATATACAACGCGCCTTTTTTTAGCATTTTTTGTTTGGAAAGCGTTATAAGTTTATAAACGGTAAAAATCGCCAGTGCCGAAACGAGCGTTAGCACGGCAACGGTAAACAAAACTTTATTAGGCGAAGACACAATGTCTTTTATGTAAAACGGGCCGTAAAAAACAATCGCCAAAACATTTTTTACATCCTTGCAAAGCGCAAGCGTACAGCAACTTAACGCCACCGCGATAACTACGCTTACGACGGTAATATCTAGCAATCTGCAAATAAACGCCACCGCAAACGTAACGGGAACAACCCAAAAAGATTCTAATACCTTTCTAATTTTTTGTAAAACCATAAAAACCCGTTCGATTAAAAAGAATACATATATATTACAATAGTCGACGAAATAAGTCAAGCCATTTCGTTTTAACGTTGACAAACGTTTTATTTTTTTGTATAATATGTTTTATGGAAAAAAAGAATACGCATACCGTAAACAAAATAGAGTTCGACGAAAAAACCGCCGAACCGAGAATCGTAGAAGTTCCTGCCGAAGAAATTTCAAAACCGACTAAAACCCAATCGACCGAAGAACCTGTTTTTTCGGCAAAGCAGTACGGAAGGCAGTTGGTAATGAAACAGGTTTTCGGGCTAGACGAAGAAAGGGCGACCACCAAAAGGCAAAAAACTTTAAAGCGAATTATGACCGTATCGTTTTTGGTTATTATTCTTGCCGTTTTGGTTATTACCTTTTACAACGATTTTTTATCGCCATCGGCAAAAGAAAATCCGCCCAGTTGGTCAGAGATTGTTTCTACCATTGCGCAAAACTGGTATTATATATTGTTTGCCATTTTGTCGCTGGGTATGTGTTTTTTAAGCAAAGGCTTTAAACTTTCGGTTATGTGTAAATCTATGACCGGCAAATGGAGATTTAAAACCTGCTTCGAAACGGGTATTATCGGGCACTACTACAACTATGTAACGCCGTTGGCGGTAGGCGGTCAGCCGTTTGAAATTTATCATCTTTCTCGGCACGGGGTTCACGGCGGTGTAGCGTCTAGTATGCCTATCGCAGCATTCTTTATGTATCAGTTTGCTTTTGTCATACTCGGAATTTTTTCGCTGATTGTTTTTACGCCAAGCACGAATATATTGCAAATACCCGACACCCTTGTCAATTCCACAATGGCTTATATCGCACGCCCCGCCGCCATTATAGGGTTATGCACTTGTATGCTTATGCCGTTAATAGTTATTATATTTTGCTTTTTGCCTAGATTATCTGCAAAACTCGTGTACCTTGTTATGGCTATCGGCGGAAAAATGAAACTTATAAAAAACGTAAACCTTACCACGTATAAAACGCTTAAAACGGTTATCGGTAATGCCCACTGTATTAAAAAAATGGGTACGAGTCCGTTGATATTTTTGGTAACCTTTTTAATAAGCGTGGCAGAAGTTTTGTCTCTTTGCTCTATCGCATACTTTACGCTAAGGTTTTTCGGGTTCGACAACCCCGACGCGTGGAGCGTTTTAGAATGGGCGCAAATCGTTGCCGTATGTATAGTTCTGTACGCCGCCATTTCGTTTATACCCACGCCGGGTAATTCGGGCGCCGCCGACGCTTCGTTTTATTCGTTGTTCAAAGTCGGTTTGGTATCGGTTGCGGGTTTGTCTTTTCCGGCAATGCTTGTTTGGAGAATACTGTCGTTTTATTCGTTTATAATAATCGGGTTTTCGTTTACGACGCTTAAAAGAAAATCCGACAGAAAAAAAGAACAAGCGGGTATACCGCTTTATAAAGAATAATACATTATATAATAATTTAAGGGCAGGTCTAAAACCTGCCCTTAAATTTATTTGTTTTTGTTTTTCTTTTGTTTGTAATCTTTAATTACCTGTTTATACGCTTGTAAAACTTCTTTACCCAAATCGTCCCACGTACGGTAAAGCGTTTTGTACGCGTTTTCGCCTGCCTGTTTTACAAGTTCGGGGTTAGCGCAAAGCTTTTGCAGTTTGTCGGCAAAATCGGTTGCAGACTCTTCGCATAAAAATCCGTTTACCCCGTCTTGTATCTGTTCTCCCGAACAGGAGCCTTTTATCGCAATCGACGGTGTTTTATGCGCAAACGCTTCCATCTGAGCGATACCCGCCATATCGAACGTAGACGGAAACAGCAACAAATCTGACCTTAAATAATATGCTTGTAAAAGCGTTTTGTCTTTAACATTACCCGTAAAAATACACTTGTCTTTTAAACCTAGTTTACAAGCGTATTCTACCAATTCGTCGTAATCGAACCCACCACCAACGAACAGCATTTTAAAATCTTCGCCGTTGTCGTTTAAAATTTTTAAGGCGTCGCAAATAAGTTTTAGGTTTTTGTACATTGCCATACGCCCGACAAAAACGAACACGTTTTTTTGACCTTTAAGGTTGTGTAACCCGTCTATCTTACTAATAAGTTCTTCGGCGTTTTCTGGATAGACGAAATCGGTAGCGTTTCTTATAACCTTAACTTCGCCCTTATACCCGTACTGACGCAAGTATTTTACACTGGTTTCGCTAACCGTCCAAACACTGTCGGCTTTGTTGTAGACCTTAATTATAAACCGTAGCATAAACTTTACCAAAGGGTTATGCTTTCCTAAAACCCTTTCGAAGTCTTGGTGGTACTGCGTATGTAAGGTTGCGACTACGGGTATACCCTGCTTTTTTGCAAGTTTAAGCGCCTTTCTGCCTATAAAAAACGGCGAATGAACGTGAAAAATATCGTACTTTCCGTCCAGCACCTGTTTGTTGAATTTAAAGTCTGTAAACGGTAACGCCGAACGGTAACCTTCGGGCGCTTTTACCGATTTACAGCGTATAACCTTTACCGTCCCGTCGTCTTTATAACCGCTTTTTTTAGAAAACGACGGTGCGCAAACGCTACATTCGTTTTCTTTATTTATTTGTTTGGTGTAATTATCGACAACCGAAACTACTCCGTCCACTACGGGATAATACGCGTCGGTAAATTGCGCTACCTTAATTTTGTTATCCATAATTTTTTATTTATCGTTTTTTAGTCTGTCTACGAACTCGGCGATTTTGCCGACAGCCGTAGCCAAGTCTTTCATAGAATAAGCGTAAGAACACCTTATATAATACTTACCGAATTCCCCGAACGCAGAACCGGGCACGACTGCGACTTTTTCTTCTTTTAAAAGCCGTATCGCAAACTCTTCGCCAGTAAGATTAGTACTCTTTACGCTAGGGAAAATGTAAAACGCACCCTTCGGCTCGAAACACTCTAACCCCATTTTGTTAAACGAATTAAGCATAAACCTTCTGCGTTTGTCGTACTCGTCGCGCATTTGCGTTACGATGGCATAGTCGTTGCCTTCGCCGTCTTTAAGACCTGCAAGCGCCCCATACTGCGAAAAAATCGGTGCGCATATCGCCGTGTATTGGTGTACCTTAAGCAATGCTTTTAAAATCTGTTCGGGCGCGCAAACGTAACCTATTCTCCAACCGGTCATCGCAAACGCCTTAGAAAACCCGCTTATTAAAACCACCCTGTCTTGCAGTTCTTTAAAACTTGCAATCGAACAATGTTTTTTGCCGTACGTCAATTCGGCGTAAATTTCGTCGGCAACAACCAAAAGGTCGTGCTTTAAAATTACGGGAATAATATCTTGTATAAATTCTTTTTCCATAATTCCGCCCGTAGGGTTGTTGGGGTACGGAAAAATAAGAACCTTAGTCTTTTCGGTAATAACGCTTTCTAAAAGTTCGGGCGTTATTTTAAACCCGTTTTCTCCGTTTGTCGGAACGGAAACGGCAACACCGCCAAGCATTTCTACGCACGGTTTGTACGAAACGTAACTAGGGTCGGGAATTAAAACTTCGTCGCCGTCGTCTACCACCGCGCGAAGGGTTACGTCTATGGCTTCGCTGGCGCCCAGCGTTATTACTATTTGATTTTCGGGAAAGTCTACGCTAAACTGACGTTTAAGATACGCGCTTATCTGCTGTCTTAAAGCGGGCAGACCGCTGTTAGAAGTATATTGCGTATACCCCCTTTTAAGTGCGGAAATACCTGCGTCGCGAATTACCCACGGCGTAATAAAATCGGGTTCACCCACGCCGAGCGAAATTACGTCTTTGCTACCCGACGCTAAATCGAAGAATTTTCTGATACCGGACGGCTGAATGTTTTTAGCCTTGTTGCTTACAAAATCTCTCACGCTTGAAAAATCTGCCTTTTACATTCGTTAGACGGCTTGGTAATCTGCCCTTCGATTTTATATTTTTTAAGAATAAAATGCGTCTGAACGCTTATTATTCCGTCTATGACCGAAAGTTTTTCCGAAATAAATTTCGCAACGTCGGTAAGGCTTTTGTCTTCTACGAAAACGGCAAGGTCAAACCCACCGCTCATAAGATACAAACTTTTTACTTCGGGAAAGTTATAAATTTCTTCGGCATAAGAATCGAAGCCTTTAAGCTTTTGCGGAGCCACCTTTACTTCTATAAGCGCCTGAACGGTTTTTTGTTCTAGCGCTTCGGTGTTTACTATTGCCGAATACTTAACTATAATGCCGTCCGCTTCCAATTCTTTCAGCGCGGTTTTTATTTCCGCCTTGTCTACCGAAAACATTAAAGAAAGTTCTTCGTCAGAATACCTTGCGTTTTCGACGAGCACGTCTATTAGTTGTTTTTTAAGATTATTCATATCTCGTTCTCCGATTTCTTGTTGTAATAATTATACTCTCTGCTATCTTGTTTGTCAATTAAAACTTGTTTTTTAAATGTTCTCTGTGATATAATAGTTTTAAGGAGAAAAAATAATGATAAGAATTTGGGCAAAAGTTTTAAAAAATCATAAAATCGTTAAACAATGCGTTTACGAGCACGAAGGGGTTACCGACTATTCGCTGTTTTTTAATTATACCAGAGATATATGCGAACGCCTGGATATTCCTACGCCCGTACTTATTAAATCTCATTTATTCTCTTACGCAAAATATAACACCGTAACTTTCAGGACCGACGACTTTGTAGAAACGATAGACTTTGACAGGCTGGTTTTCGAAAACGCACTGTTATAGCGCGTATATTTTTTCCGACTTTACGCATACTTAAAAGCGCAAGGGGGAAAATATGAAAATTGCTTCTATAATTGCATTTTGTCTTGTAATAGTAGGCGCGCTCGTTTGGGGGCTGATAGGCTTTTTTAACTTTAACGTAATAGCGCTTATATTCGGGGCAGGTTCGTTTGCAACGGTTTCTAGAATAATATACTCGCTTGTAGGACTTTCGGCATTATGGCTTATAGTCGTATGGGCGGTATACAGACCTTTTAGGGCTATTGACTAACTAAACGAAAAAAAAAGGGAGTTTAACTTAAAACTCCCCTTTTTTTACTTTTTTATTCGGTTTTTTAGCATTAACACTACGGGCGTACCGACGGCGTAGACAGAAAGGCTTTGGCTTAAAACCAGCATTCCGACCTGAACGATATAGATATACGACGACCGATAGTAGGCAATATACCAGATAACGGGCAATAAAAAGGCGTTAAGCACCACGGGAAACAATCCGCCGAAAACAATTTTTAGCGGAGTAGACTTAAAAAGTTTTCCGACAAAATAAGTTAAAATCGCCGACGCAAAAGTAATAAGTCCGCCGAACACCACGTCTAAAACTACGCAACCGGTAATAAGGTTAGACAAAACACAACCGACAAACAACCCCAAAACCGCTTCGGGGAAAATTAACGGCAACAAGCATAACCCTTCCGACGCCCTAAACTGAATTTCCGTACTTGCAATCGGAAAAGTTATTAAGGTCAGTACGACATATAAAGATGCGATAATGCCTGCACGGGCAAGATAAGACGCGCTTTTAAACATAAAAAAATCCTTTTTCGTTATTAACCGCGAAAAAGGAACGCAACCAAAATATCACGACGATTTTTCTCGGTTTTTTTATTAAGAAGTGTTGACCGAAAACCTTCTTATGTTTTTATTTTAACAGTTTTTTTTGCATTTGTAAATTAAAAAAGTTCGGTTTTACATAAAATTTTTTATTACCTATTGACAAACTTATAAAAACATTATATATTATTCATAGAAAAAATAGAGGCGCGTTTTTTATGACAAGCGACGAAAGGGCTAAAATTCGTTCGTGGTAAAGGAAAGAACGCCGAAGGTAACGGTTTTGCCCGAAAGCCGTTTGTCTGGGTGCAAAGGAAACACTTTTGCAACTGTCGGCAGTAAGTCTGCCGTTGCGCTATTGTATGCTTAGAAACTTTCACGGTGGCAATGGCATCGTGATTTTTTTATTTTTTACAAAAGGAGAAAATGATGGAAACCAAACGCAAAATTTTCAACTCGCGCGTGTTACCGTTACTGATTGCATCGGTAATAATAATCGCGCTACTCATCGTTGCCGTCGCAACGCATACGGTACACAACTCGCTTACCTGCTCTACCTGTCAGGGGACGGGCTTGTTTTTAGGCGACACTTGTGAAAAGTGTGGCGGTTCGGGTACGGGAACGGGCTCTTTTTGGGCATTGCTTCCGCCTATTATAGCAATAGCGTTGGCGCTTATTACCAAAGAAGTGTTCAGTTCACTGTTTATAGGTATTCTGTCGGGCGCTATTTTAACCAGCGATTTCGCTCCGGCAAAAACTATGGACTTCGTTATAAACGAAGGTTTTATTTCGGCAGTCTCGGGTACGGCGGGAATATTTATTTTCCTTATCGAATTGGGAATACTCGTTGCGCTCGTAAACAGAGCAGGCGGTTCTAAGGCGTTCGGAGATTGGGCTAAAACGCACGTAAAAACCAAAGTCGGCGCATGTTTGTGCACTTTCGTTTTGGGCGTTTTGATTTTTATAGACGACTACTTTAACTGCCTTACGGTAGGCTCGGTTATGCGCCCCGTTACCGACAAGCACAAAATTTCGCGTTCTAAACTCGCATATCTAATCGACGCGACGGCGGCGCCCATCTGTATGATAGCGCCCATTTCAAGTTGGGCGGCGGCAGTTTCGCAGTACGCGGCAGACGGCGAAGGCATTTCGCTTTTTATAATGGCAATACCCTTTAACTTCTATTCGCTTTTAACCATCGTTTTCGTAATTGCCATAACCCTAATGAAATTCGACTTCGGCCCCATGAAAAAGCACGAACAAAACGCCGAAAACGGAGACCTGTTCTCGGGTGCCAGAGTTAAACAAGAAGAAGAAATCCCCTGTGAAAACGGCAAAGTGTTCGACCTTATTCTTCCCATAGTGTTCTTACTCGTGGCAAGCGTATTCGCGCTGGCTTACGTCGGCGGTATATTCGAATCGGGCGACTTTATAAACGCGCTGTCAGAAACCGACGCTACCGTCGCGCTTCCTTGGGGCGGACTTATCGCTTTGATTGTTACTATGATTTACTTGGCAATCAGAAAAACGGTAACCATAAAAGAATCGTTAGAGTCTATTCCCAAAGGCTTTATAGCAATGGTGCCCGCAATTTTGATTTTAACGTTTGCGACCGCGCTTAAAAATATGACGACCGAACTAGGCGCCGCATTCTTCGTAGGCGACCTTATGACGCACGTTCCGTCTACGCTACTAAAACTCGTACCTGCGATTATTTTCGTAGTGGCTTGTATACTTTCTTTCGCCACGGGAACAAGTTGGGGCACGTTCGGTATACTTATACCCATAGTTATGGCAATGTACCCGACGCAAACAGCCGACCCGTTATATATTATAGGAATATCGGCTTGTCTTGCCGGTGCCGTTTGCGGTGACCACTGCTCGCCTATTTCCGACACGACGATTATGTCTTCTGCCGGTGCGGAATGCGAACACCTAAACCACGTTTCCACACAACTACCGTACGCGTTGTACGTTGCCGTAATATCTTTAATAAGTTTTATCATCGCAGGCTTTATACCCTATTGGTACATAGCGCTTCCCATAGCGATTGCCATTTTAATAGGCTCTTTGTTTGCGACTAAATTTATTTTACAAAAGAAAGAAAACAAAATTTCTAAACAATAAAATAACTCGAATTTAAAAAGTAAGGCTTAAACAAAAACGTTTAAGCCTTACTTTTTGTTTAGTTTAGTTCTGCCGTTACTTCGCTAAACTTCTCTTTCGCTTTTTCTAGTTCTTGCGTTTCCGCGCTGGTTACCTTTGCGTAGCCGTGCTCGGTCATTAAAGAAAACGCGGTAAACTGGTCTTCGGCACTTTGTAAAATAAGCGTTTTTACCGTATCTCTAAACCCCTTGCTTGCGCCTTCGGTAAGACAGGTCGCATACATTTTAAACGTCTGCTTTTCGATATTCAATAAATCTTGCAAAGAATCTTTTTCGTTAAGAGTTGTTTCTGCTTTGTAATTTGACATTTTATTTACCCCCCTGTTACAAAAGTTCTAAAAGCGCTTGAAAACGGTTTTTATGATTTTCGGCAAGCGTTTTGCACCTTTTTGCCAAACCGTCGTCGGTTAAAATTCTAGAATACAGACTTGCTTTTTTACACGCGCTTTCTTCGTAAATAAGCAAATCGGAAATAAGCGTTAGTTCTTTTGTGGTCAGCATATTAGCCATAAGCGTTCTCCTTTTTTTTGCTTTTATAAAACGGTTTTACCCGAAACTCGTCGACTTTATACCCCCTACCGCCTAAGTATAAGTAATTTTTATAGACAGACAACAAAAAATTATGCGCTTTTTTAACGCAGATATGTTATAGTATAACCGTAATAAAAATTCACTTTTTAAGGAGAAGATTATGAGCCGTTCTTTCGGAACAATTTCACGCGGGGTAAGAGCCCCCATTATAAAAACAGGCGACGATATCGTAGAAATAGTCGTAAACGCCATTACCGAAGCGTCTGAAAACGAAAATGTACCCGTACGCGATAAAGACGTTATTGCTATTACCGAAGCCGTTGTCGCAAGGGCACAAGGCAACTATGCCACGATAGACGACATTGCAACCGACGTAAAAGAAAAACTCGGCGGAGAAACCGTAGGTATAATATTCCCTATACTTTCTCGTAACCGTTTTTCCGTTTGCCTAAAAGGTATTGCTCGCGGTTGCAAAAAAGTAGTGGTTATGCTTTCTTATCCGTCCGACGAAGTAGGCAACCACCTTATCAGTCTAGACGAACTAGATAAACACGGCGTAAACCCCTACACCGACGTTTTAACCGAACAGAAATATCGCGAGTATTTCGGCGAAGCAAAACACACCTTTACCGGTATAGATTACGTTCAGTACTACAAAACGCTTATCACCGAACAAGGCGCCGACTGTGAAATAATTTTTGCAAACAATCCCAAAGCAATTCTTTCTTATACCAAAAACGTGCTTTGTTGCGACATTCATACCCGTGCGCGCTCTAAACGTTTGCTAAAAGAAGCAGGCGCAGACAGAGTTTTCGGCTTAGACGAAATTTTAAACACCCCTTCCGAAACACGCGGTTATAACGAAAACTACGGTTTGTTGGGCTCTAACAAATCTACCGAAGAATCGGTTAAACTATTCCCTAGAAACGCTCAGCCGATTGTAGACGCCATTCAGAAAAAACTTATACAAAAAACAGGTAAACACGTAGAAGTTATGGTCTACGGCGACGGCGCGTTCAAAGACCCCGTAGGTAAAATTTGGGAACTCGCCGACCCCGTCGTTTCGCCTGCATACACTGTAGGTCTAGAAGGCACGCCCAACGAACTTAAACTTAAATACCTTGCCGACAACGACTTTAAAGACTTGCGTGGCGAAGAACTTAAAAACGCCATCAAAAACGAAATCGCTAAAAAAGACGCTAAAACCGTCGGGCAAATGGGCACTACTCCCCGCCGTTTAACCGACCTTATCGGTTCGCTTTGCGACCTGACTTCCGGCTCGGGCGATAAGGGTACGCCTATCATTTGGATACAGGGCTACTTCGATAACTACACTACCGAAAAATAGTTTTTCGTCTTAAAAAAACGGTAATGCGTACGGCAACCAGAATATTTCGTCGGGCAGTTTTACCTAGCCCCTGACTAAAACTACTGTTTTTTATTAAATATTTTGTAACCGATATAAATAAGAGAGAGCAAATTTGTTCTCTCTTATTTTTTGCTTTTTATAAAAAAACGTTAAAAAACGGGGTTTTTACCCTAAAATACTTGACTTTTGCGGGGGGGGGGTAAGATATAATAAAAAAACAAACCGCCCACACACCCCGATTTCGGGCGGAAATAAGATTTTAAGGAGAGAGAAAATGAAAAAACTACTAACGCTTTTATTTTCGTTATGTGCGCTGGCGTGCGTACCCCTAACGCTTACCGCTTGTGATTTAGGCGGTTTAACGCA
>CAYYYD010000027.1:3523-16456 GCA_964475885.1 uncultured Christensenella sp. | reverse complement strand
CAAACCCCGTATCGGTAAACTCGTGCCCGTCGGTAAAAAAAGTTATTTTTACTCTGTCGGAACTTTCTATGTTAAGTAGCGTTTTAGAAATTTCGTTTGCCGTTTCTTCGGATATATCGCCTTTTAACACGCGTTCGTGTTGATACTCTTTAAGTCTTAGTGCGTCGTGAAGACCTTTTAGCGCGTCGAAAGGCGCAAACTGTTTTGCTCGGTCTTGCCTGGACATTTTAATTCTCTCCACTTTTGTGCCCCCCGATTTGAGCGTTTCTATCTTTTTGCGTTGCGTTTTCGGTTAAATCTATTGCTTTAAGCACAGAATTTTTACCGAACTTTTCCCTTAATTCCAAAATACTAGAAACAAGTCTTTTTTCTTTTTTTACCTTTTTTATATCGGTAAAAAAATCGTACATTTCGTCGGACTCTAAAACTAAATCGCCAAACCCGTACCCTAACTTTCTTATCGGTCTAGACCTGTCTACTATATCGGAAAAAACTTTGTCTGCGTAGTCATAGATTATTGAGTACAAGTTAGTTGTAACATTCATTCTTGCACTACCCTTTACGTTATCGCCTTTATTGTCGCCGTAAGAAACATAAATATATACGTGTTGTGTAGAATATCCCTTTCCCGCCAAATCGTAACAACCGTTTTGAATCATCTCTTTTAACACAAGCCTTGCGTCGGCAAAAGTATAATTACAAGGTAAAATTTGCGATTGAGAAATAGATTTAGACTTCCCCTTATAACTTTTAATGTCTTTCATCAAACAGGTTTCTATACCGTTTGCGTGGTCGATTAACAGTTCTGCGTTTATGCCGAATTCTTTATACAGCCGTTCTTCTTTCGCAAGAGCAATACCCTGCATATCGTAAATTCCCATTTTACTTAAACGATTGGCTGTCCCCGTCGATATTCCCCAAAAATCGGTAATAGGTTTATGGTGCCACAGTTGATTTTTAAAACTTTCTTCGGTAAGCACGCCTATATTGTCGGGCGAATGTTTGGCGGTAATATCCAAAGCGATTTTAGAAAGGTACATATTTGTCCCCACGCCCGCGCTGGACGGAATTTTAAACCTATCCCATATCTCGCGCATAAGTTTTTTTAAAAACTCTTTTGCGGTTAGGTTATACATTTTAAGATAATCGGTAGCGTCTATAAAACATTCGTCGATAGAATAAACGTGTATATCGTCTTTGGAAATATATTTTAAATAAATTCCGTATATTTCCGAAGCGTACTCTATATAACGTTTCATTCTGGGCGGAGCGATTATATAGTCTATGCCCCTAGGAATTTCAAAAAGCCTGCACCTGTTTTTTACACCTAACTTTTTCATTGCGGGCGTAACTGCTAAGCAAATCGTTTTATCGGTACGCGACTCGTCGGCAACCACTAGATTTGTAGTCATAGAGTTTAAGCCCCTGTCGGCACATTCGACAGAAGCGAAAAAAGATTTCATATCAATAACAAAATAAGTGCGTTGCTTTTGTTCCATACAATTACTAATTAACGGTTATTAAAATATCCGATTTATAAGTTGTTCCGTCAAGAACAAACGTAAGTCGCAAAACCGCCTGTCCCGATTTTTTTGCTTTAAGTATACCGTAATCGTACCGCTCGACCGCCGTTTCTATGCCAGTATACGGGTTTAAATAGGTATAATTTTGTCCGTTTTCGTCTTTTATGTCGCTAATTAAACTAGAAGGAATTTTACCGCCCATAGCCACGACATAGTCGTTAGGCAAAATTTCCAAACAATCAGAACCAGAAACGACTTCGAATTTAATATCGGTATAATCAAAAAAGGAATACGGCGAACTATGTAGTCCGAAAACCCAATCGAGTTCGTGTTCGCCTATCGCAATTTGTTCGGTAAGGTTATTTACCCTAGAATTGTTTGTCCCGAGTTCTGTGCAATCTATTCTCGGAATAAGCAAGACAAACGGTCTACCGCCGTTTTTAGAATACCTGTACCCCAACTGAGACCAAAACATATCGTCAAAATATTTATATCCCGTTTCCGACTTATATAACCTTCCGTACTTTTCGGTGTGCGAATCTATCATACTTTTCAATTCTTGTTTATATCCCAAAAGTTCATCTGTCATAACAGAATAATTTGACGACGGATTTTCGACCGAATAGCCTTGCGATACCCTAGTCTTACAGTTAGTAAGCAAGGTATAATACGGAACAATTGCTTCGGCTTGTATTCTGTAATACACGTCGGAATTTTCCGTTACTGAATTAAGAAGAGATTTATACCCTTCGATTAATTCTGTTAAATCGTCGTCGTAATAATATCCGGAAAGATTAGTTCTCGTATCGTAATAAGATATACCGTTCCAATCGTCGCCGTTTGTTATATATTGCGAATACGCCTGCCGAAACATTTGGCGTTGCTTATCGAAAAGCGTTTTCATTTCGACCGCAGAATCGCCGTACATTGCCGAAAAATATCTGTTTATATAAAACTCTATGTCGGAATCGGCATCCCACATTAATTTTGAATTTAAGTATGTTTTAAGCCCTGTATAACCGGGTATCGAAACACAGTCGTATGCGCTTTGATTATACCAAGATATTACGTTTAAATCAGAAAAAAACTTAAATGTATCGTTAGAAAAAAACACGAAACTGTCTGTGAAATGTAAGTATTCTTCGAAATTAGACTGATACGTCCACAAGGTAATATTATTAGACAAATCGAACCATTTCAGTATAGTTTGCTTTCCTTCGGCGTTTCTTGAATCGTTAATGTCTAACATAGAAGAATACTTGGAAGAAGACGAAAGCGTAAGGTTTACTTGTACGCGGTCGTTTAACTCTACATCTTTGCAAACCGCAACATAACATTTTTTTTGGGCGTCGTAGACAGCAGGTGCGTCTACGTAATTTTGATATGCAGAAAAAGAAATTTTAAAACCTTCTATAAAATACTTTGCACCGTCGACGTCGAACCATTCGTAAATACTGTCTGCAACGTCTTTTACAAATTTAATTACAAGACCGGAATTACAATCTCCGTATAATGCCTTTTTTTCTTTACAAGAAGGACAATTACATACGACGCTATTGTCTTCCGTTGCGATGGAAACGTTATCCCAAGTAGAATTTTTCCACCACAGTTGCCCTGACTTTTGGTATTCGGCAATAGTAAAACGCTGAACGATTATTTTCTTTATCCAGTAAGCGTATTCGTTTACCATTGCGGTGTACTGCTCTGCATTTCCGTGCGCGGTAAAACAAACTTCAGAAATCTCGCCCGATGCGTTTTTATATACATTGCCGTTTAAATCGGTTGCATACCAATAGTCGCCGTGTTCTTTACCGCATCTTTCATAAGGGATATAATCGACGGTATTGTTCATATTTCTAATAACATAAGTTTCGGTAGGTCTGCCGTTTTCTTCGGTAAAAAGACCCGAAGCGGAAGTATACCCCCTTAAACCGCTACGCATTCTGTATCTGTACTGCATTAAACTGTTTTCTGTCGATACAAGAGATTGAGTGCCGTCAAAATGTCTTTGCCTAATATCGGGGTTTTCTACAACACAAAATTCTTCTATTCTTAAATTTTGTACGTTTTCGTCAATAATTTCCACACCGTTAGAAATCGCGTCAAAACCGAAATATCTTTCTAAAAATTCGTATACGGCATAACAAACGGCAGTGTCGGAACCACCTAAAAGAAAAATATTTTCTTTATCGTTAAAACACAATACTCCGTCTTCTTCTAAACTTTGTAGGTCTTCGTCCGCCGTTTCGGGAACAAGTTTTGTTTTACCCAAAGATATAAATTTACCTTGCGTATAAAAATCGTCTTCAATAACCGATAAAGAATTTCCCGTTGCCTTATAAATCAAAGATTTTAATTCTTCCGAAGCGGTTTTTATGTCTTTGCGGGGATTGTTTAACTCCCCGTCGGGTACAACGATTTGATAATCGCACACACCGTTTTCGACAAAATTAAACGAGTATGTGCTATCGTCGTTATCTACCGGCGGATTGGGGTTGCAGGTACAACCCGAAAAACAGATTATACACGATAATATTAAAATAACGATATTTTTAATATGTTTTATCATCTTTCCGCCCCGTTTGTTTTATCAGATATTTTTATTGTATCACAAAAAAAGCATTAACGCAAGTTTTAATTAAAATGCGGAACTATAGGGTTTTAATTGATTTTTTTTACAAAACCTGCTTATACAAAAAACACTTGCAATACATTTGTTTTTGTAATAAAATATAAACACGATGATTTTTAAGGAGTTTATATGAACGAAAACGATAAAGCCGTTTGGATTTGGCATTACGGCGATTACGAACTTTACCACAGTACCCTTTTACATTCTAGGCGCGAAGAATTCGGAATGGACTTTCCGCCCTTCTTCCCCGTGTTTTCAGTGTGCCCTATGGTTGTTTTTTATAACGTTTTAGAAGTACCCGAAGACGATTACGTTACCGTAAAACTAAACGGCAAAGGCAGAGTAAGAGTAGACTCTTGTTTTTATTCGACCGAAAATCCTATTAAAATACCTAAAGGCAAAAGAGAAATAGAAATTTCCGTTATCAACGCCAAGGGGCTACCTGCCGTATACGTATCGGGAAAGTTTGTAAAAAGCGGAAAAGATTGGAAGTCTTCGGTTTTTCGTGGAGATTATAAACCTGTCGGGTGCCTACCTGCTTATTATTCGGCAAAAGACGACGTAGAAAAATTCCCTTTTAGGTATAAAAAAATACTTCCCGTATCTTGTAAAAACGTCAACGACGGAATACTTTTCGATTTCGGTAAAGAGTATTTCGGCAATCTGGTTATAAACGACCTAAAACAACCTTCCACCGTTTATTACGGAGAAAGTCAAGAAGAAGCGCTTTCTTTATCCGACGCCATTTTATTAGAAAAGTTACAACCTAAAAAACGATTAAAACTTCGTTCGAGAGCGTTTAGGTACGTTTTTATTGACACCGTAAACATAAAAGACGTTTACGCTTTTTACGAATATTTGCCCTATAAAGACAAGGGCTCGTTTACCTGCGACGACGAATCGGTAAACAATGTGTTTAACGTGGCTTTGCACACCTTTCGTTTATGCTCGCGCGAGTTTTATTTGGACGGTATAAAACGGGACCGCTGGGTTTGGTCGGGAGACGCTTATCAGTCTTTTTTAATCAACAGATATTTATGCAACGATAACGAAATTATAAAAAGAACAATTATCGCTCTTTTAGGAAAACCGCCTTACACCGTTCACGTAAACACCATAAACGATTACTCGGCTTATCTTATTATATCCGTTTACGATTATTATTTTAACACCGGCGACGAAGATTTCGTAAAGGCGATTTACCAAAGAGTTAAAGACCTTTTTAACTTTATAAAATCAAGGTTAAACGAAGACGGTTTTGTGGTAGAAAGAAATAACGACTGGATTTTTATAGATTGGGCGAATTTAGATAAAGAAGGTCCGCATTGTTTCGAACAAATTCTTCTTTATAAAGTATATAAATGTATGCGAGAGTTGGCAAAAATCTGCAACGACGACGATAGCTTTATTCCCGACGAAAAAGAATTAAAAGAAAAAATTTATCGTAAATACTACAAAAAAGAATTAGGCGGTTTTATAGACGGGTTTACATCGGGTAAAAACAAAATAAGTCGTCATCAAAACGTTATGGCAATATTGCTGGGCTTTACCACCGAACAAGAAAACAAACTTATTCTAAAAAAAGTTTTGCTTAACGACGACGTAGAAGAAATAAAAACGCCCTATTTTAAGTTTTTCGAGTTGTGTGCTTTTTGCGAAACAGGTAAAACGGATATTGCGTTAGATATGATAGAAAGTTATTGGGGCGGAATGCTTAAAGACGGAGCGACGAGTTTTTACGAACAGTTCGACCCCAATGTAAAAACGGTCGAAAAATACGCAATGTACGGAAACAAGTTTGCAAAAAGTTTATGCCACGCTTGGGGTTCCGGCCCGATAGCCCTGCTTTTAAAGTATGTTGCCGGCGTAAAGCCGACGGCAACGGGATATAAATCTTTTGAAATTAAGCCCTGCCCCGCTAAATACAAAAAGTTTTCTGCAACCGTACCCGTAAACGAAGGAACGGTTAAAATCGACTACGACGACGGCGGTATAAAAGTTAAAAGTTCTGTAGACGGCGGAACACTTGTTTTTAACGGCAAAAAATATGCGGTAAAAAAAAATATTTTATTGTCGGTTAAAAAAGCGTAACCCACGATAATACCGTATAATTGTTTTAATATTGAAACCCCGATGCGAACGTCGGGGTTTTGCTTAATATTTGTACTTCTTTTTTTGCGTTATTAAAAATACTACGGAAACTATAAGCGATAAAACTTCGGCAACGACTACCGACAGCCAAACGCCCGTTATACCGAACAGAACAGGCATAATCAAAATTGTTATTACCTGAAAGAAAAGCGTTCTGATAAACGAAATCAAAGCCGAAACCAGCCCGTTGTTAAGCGCCGTAAAAAACGAAGAAGCAAAAATGTTTATTCCGAAAATCAAAAAAGATATTCCGTACAACCGCATACCGTTTACAGTTAAGTCTAAAAGTTCGGTATCTCCGTTGGTAAAAATGCTAGAAAGCGGTCTGGCAAGAACTTCGGTAAGCGCAGTCATAATTACACCGCACACGATTAAAATTACCATGCTTTTTCTTAACAGGTTTTTCAGTTCGCTATGGTTTCCCGCACCGTAGTGATAGCCGACGATAGGCGCCGTTCCGACAGAATACCCTATAAAAATCGCCGCGAAAATAAAGCCTGCGTACATAATTACGCCGTACGCCGACACGCCGTTTGTCCCCGCGAGTTTTAAAAGTTGCATATTAAACAGCATACCCACGACAGACGCCGATATTTGAGATACGAGTTCCGAAGAACCGTTAAAACATGCAAACCGAATTTGTCTGAAATCTATTTTGGCTTTGGAAAGATGTAACAAACTTTTGTTTTTTGCACATGCGAAATAGAATATAGGTACGACTCCGCCTACGAAATAACCGCAAACGGTTGCGACAGCCGCACCGACAAGCCCCCACTTAAACACTGCAACAAACAATGCGTCTAATATAATATTGGTTACACCGCCGAAACACGTAAACAAAAAGCCGAGCAAAGGTTTTTCGGCAACCATAAACATACTTTGAAAGGCGTTTTGAAGCATAAACATAAAGTTTGTGCCGATTAAAATTTTACCGTATATAACGCAATAGTCTAACAGTTCGGACGTAGCGCCTAAAAGTATTGCTATTTGTTTGGTAAAAACAAAACCTATAACCGACACGACAACGCCTAGCAAAAAGGTAAAATACATAACCATAGAAAACAGTTTGTTAGCCTTTTCGTTATCGCCTTCGCCAAGAGTTTTTGCGACCAAAGCGCTTCCGCCCGTACCCATCATAAAACCTAACGAACTGAATATCATAACAACTGGCATTATAAGGTTTACCGAAGCAAAGGCGTCGTTTCCGACATAATTAGAAATAAAAAACCCGTCTACGATACTGTATATAGAAGTAAAGACCATCATAAAAATAGACGGCAAAACTGCAATAAACAATTTTTTATATGTAAAGTGTTCTGATAAGCTAACGGACATACTACCTTTTCTCCTAATTAAACAAAATACTTTAACGGCAAAGAATAATAAAAATCTGCCGAAATATAAAAAAGACTCGATTATAAAAATATAACCGAGCTCACTCGACATCTTTTCAATGTTATGCTACGGCATAACATTCTCCGATGACTACACGTTGATTTTAATGGATATAATTTTAAAAGTCAACTATAAAACCAAACTATTTACTATTTATTTAAACTTTTTTTTTATTTGTTTATATAAGGCTTTTATAAATTTCCCCTACGTTTTCTAAAAGGAAATCGGGCTTAATTTCGCTTGCGTTGTAGTCTTCTATTTTAGACTCTCCGCTAAGCACCAAAACGGTATCTACGCCTGCATTGTAACCGGAAGCAATGTCGGTATATATTCTGTCGCCTACGACAAGCGTTTCTTTTTTTGTAACGCCGAATTTAGACATTGCCAAGTTTATCATCATCGGATTTGGTTTACCTATAAAAATAGGCTTTTTCCCCGTCGCCTTTTCGTACCCGAAACACATAGAACCGCAATCGGGAATGTACCCGAATTCTACGGGACACACCCAATCGGGGTTGGTCGCATAATACGGGACGTCTAGTTTGGTAAGCATTTTGCTTGTAGTACGCATTTTTTCGCCGGTAATTTCGCTGTCGAAACCGACCAAAATGGCGCACGCATTTTCGTCGTAACAGTCGGTAACATTTAGCCCCGAACGTTTTAATTCTTCTTTACAAGACTCGGTTGCCTGAACGTAAATAAGTTTGTTTTCGAATCTGTCTTTTAACAGTAAACTTCCTGCCTGAGTAGATGTAAAAAAATTGTCTTCGGTACATTTTATACCCATATCGCCTAATTTTTTTATATAGTCTTTTACCGACTTAGAAGAATTGTTTGTTATAAAAACGTAACGACCGCCCGATTCGGTAATTTTATCAAGCAATTCCGGAACATATTTATACAGCCTGTTTTCCATATAAACGGTGCCGTCCATATCGAATAAAAAAAGTTTTTTGTTTTTTAATACCGTTAAATCTTTACCGAAATAATCTTTATTCATAATATCTCCTGTTTATTTAATTTTATCATAACGCCCGTTATAATGTAAAGGTTTTAACCGAACAAAAAAAATTTGCGCGTATTTTATGAAAAATAGTCAAACCTGTTGAAAAAATAAAAACAATATGCTAAAATATTATGGTTATATTAACTTTAATGGAGAAACTTATGAAATACGACGTAATAATTGTCGGCGCCGGTCCCGGCGGAACGTTTGCCGCTTACGAACTTACCAAAAACAATCCCAACTTAAAAGTCGCTGTCTTCGAGTCGGGCAATCCGCTAGAAAAACGCGTATGCCCCATTAACGGCGATACCGTTAAAAGTTGTATCAACTGCAAAACCTGTTCTATAATGTCCGGCTTCGGCGGTGCGGGCGCTTTTTCTGACGGTAAATACAACATTACAAACGACTTCGGCGGAAGTTTACACGAACATATCGGCAAAAAACAAGCCATAGAACTTATGTATTACGTCGACGAAATAAATATGCAATACGGCGGTGCGGGTACTAAAATGTATTCTACGACCGGTTCGGGCTTAAAGAAACTGTGCTTGCAAAACAAGCTTAATCTTTTAGACGCAAAAGTAAGGCATTTGGGGACGGATAAAAACTATGTCGTTTTAGAAAACTTTTATAACGAACTGAAAGACAAAGTAGACTTTTATTTTAACACTTCGGTTACCGACGTAAAAAAGAACGACAACGGATACACCGTCATTACCAAAGACAAAGAATACGAATGTAAGTATTGTATTATTTCCGTCGGCAGAAGCGGAAGCAGTTGGATGGAAGGTCTATGCAAAAAACTAGATATTCCTACCAAGTCTAACCGTGTAGACATAGGCGTTAGGGTTGAATTGCCGGCAGAAATTTTTTCGGCTTTAACCGACGAACTTTACGAAAGCAAAATAGTTTACCGTACCGAAAAATTCGAAGACAACGTAAGAACGTTCTGTATGAACCCCAACGGCATTGTCGTAAACGAAAATACCAACGGTATAGTTACGGTAAACGGGCACAGTTACGAAGACGTAAACTTAAAAACCAAAAACACCAACTTTGCCCTGCTTGTTTCTAAACATTTTTCCGAGCCGTTTAAAGACAGTAACGGTTATGCCGAAAGTATTGCAAGGCTTTCTAATATGCTGGGTGGCGGTGTTATCGTACAACGCTTCGGCGATTTGATTCGCGGTAGAAGAAGTACTCAAAAACGTATAGAAGAAAACATTACCATACCTACCCTTTCGGCAACGCCCGGCGATTTAAGTTTGGTTTTACCCAAACGTATTTTAGACGGAATTATAGAAATGATTTACGCGCTAGACAAAGTTGCGCCCGGTACGGCTAACGACGACACGCTTCTTTACGGCGTAGAAGTTAAGTTCTATAATATGGAAGTAGACATAGACAACAACCTAGAAACAAAACTTAAAGGCTTGTACGTCATAGGTGACGGAAGCGGTGTTACCCACTCTTTGTCGCACGCATCTGCAAGCGGTGTTTATGTTGCAAGGCAAATTTTAAGTAAATAACTCCGTTTAGAAAATATTTTTAATAGCGTTTACAAAGCGTAAACAATCTAAAAGGATAACGAAAAACTTATAAATTCGTTATCCTTTTTTATTTTATATTATTATATCTAGTGTTTTTTATTTGTTTGACTTTCTTCTGTTGTGTTCTTTACAAAGCATTTGACAGTTTTCTATACACGTTTTTCCGCCTTGCGACCACGGAGTTATGTGGTCGGCTTCCATTTCGTCTATGTCGTAACGAAATTTTTCCCTGTGTTCGGCAACGCAAAGCGGACATATCCCATTTTGCTTTTCGTATACTTTACGTTTTTCGTTTTCTGAAAACGCGCGTATATTTAAGCAGTTTTCGTTACCCGAAAGTAAATACTCGTATATACCCCTACGATTCGTAACATCGTCGTCTAGCATAAGCGTTACGATTTTTTCTTCTAATTCGGCGGGGTTATAATCGTTGTTGCTATATTTATTATAAAAAATCCCCCATTCTAAACCTTTCATTTCTTTTCGGTAATTGGGGAATATTGTTTTTACCCAATTTATTACCGACTGAAAATATTGCCATAACGGTGTTGCGTGCGTATCCGTTCTGTGATTATCCATATAATTTTCGATTTTAATGTTTTCTTTATCGGAAATCCATTCTAACGCCTTTTCTAAATACTCTTGTCTGTTTACCTTTCCGTTAATATATTCGTTTGCCAAACCGTATGCAATACAGTTCGTCTTAGAAAAATATCTTTTAGCGTCGGACACCCACGCCCCGTTGTAAATTGCATTTAAAAGTTCCTGCCTTGTCAACTTTTCGCCTGCTATGTTTATTATCTGAAACCAATCTAATTTTTCTTGGTCTGTTCCTTTACAAACATATATCATTAACTTATAATCTAATATCTTGTTTCTTTCGGCTTCGGTAAGACTATGAAATTTTTTAGGCACACCGTTTGTTTCTATCGAAAAATTTTGTGTTACTACGTAGTCGCAAACAGACATTGTGCGTTGTTGCCCGTCTATCAATTCGTAGTTTCCGTTTTCGTCTTCCGACCAATACATAACGTTTAGCGGAAAACCTTTTAAAATCGTTTCTATAACGGCTTTTTTTTGAACTTCTTTATAAATGAATTCTCGTTGAAACGCAGGACGAATATTAAGTTTTCCGCCAAAACCGACCACCCCGTTTTCTTCGCTATTAACAAAACCGTTTATAATATCTTTTACTTTTATTTCGTGCAATTCTATCTGCATTTATCTTTTCCCCTTATCGTTACTCGTCTGTAAATCTTTTTACCGTTAATGCTCGGCCTAATGACGTCGTCGAATAAGAATTCTGTAGAACGGGGCTTTATGTTCCACACCATTATTTAAACTTATAGAGTATACTAAGTCTTTACCGTCGTTACCTTTACGAAAAGCAACTATTTCAAACTGTTCGGGGTTATACTTATCTAAAAAAGTAATGGGCACACCCATAACGCCGTCGTAATCGCAAGGTATGTCGGTAAGATTATTTACATTTATAGCGTCATAATTATCGTACTTGGGGTAGTCTTGTGGATTGTATTTTTTATATAACTCTAAAACCTTTTTTCGTTTTTCTGTCTGAATATTCGTAAACCAACATATATTTCCTAATTTTGCAAACTTTTTACCGTTTTCTATGTATGTTTTTCTTTCATTGAACGACATAGGAACTTCAAAACTCTGTGAACCCCAATTGTACCCCAACCACAAATAGTTTTGGGCAAACAACGGAAAAATATTTTTATAACCAATTTTACTTAGGTTGCCTATTATTATAAATTTCTTTTTAAACTTTACAAGTTGCGCAACGTACTCTCTGAACAAAGAAAACGGCGGATTGGTTACGACAATATCTGCCTGCTTTAATAACTCTATACATTCTTCGCTACGAAAATCTCCGTCACCCTTTAATAAAGACACAGAACCGTTATTGCTCTTTAATAAATACCCTACGTCTTCTAAATCTATTGCCCCGTCGTTATTGTAATCTTTAACTTCGGTTATTTCTATCTTGTAAGCTTTTCTATATAAATTAGGTATCGTCTTACCGGAAAACTCTTCTGACAAAGTCAACTGAGTTCCGACAACGGGAGAACTGTCGTAACAAGTGCATATTAGTTTTTTAAGCCCTAAAAAATTAAAATTCATTGCAAAATACTTAAAAAAATTGCTTTCGTACGGGTCGTCGCAATTACACAGCACCGTCTTATTTCTAAAATGCTCGTTGTAATGACACAACTCTTTTTCTATATCGTAAAGTCGTGTATAATACTCGTTAAACTTAACCTTTTTCGCCTTATGCAAATTTTTATTATTACTCATATTACCTTTTAATACAGTTTTTAACTGTATCGCTCCTTAAAAAAATTTTTTGTGTTTTTAGAGTTAACACCGTCTATACAGTTTATAACTGTATAAAATAAATTATACAACCACAAACTGTATAATGTCAAGTATGGAAGACAAAATAAATAAACAACTTAAAATATTAAGTAACGAGTTACAAGAATTAAGAAAGAGTTTACCGCTAAAAAACGGCAAACAATGGACTCAACAAGACGTAGCCGACGCGCTTGGAATAAAGTATCAGTCTTATCAGGCATACGAACTCGGTAAAGCATACCCTTCGCTAAAAAATTTTTTAAGACTTGCCGAACTTTTTGACGTTTCGCTAGACAG
>CAYYYD010000027.1:0-3423 GCA_964475885.1 uncultured Christensenella sp. | reverse complement strand
CTTCGCTAAAAAATTTTTTAAGACTTGCCGAACTTTTTGACGTTTCGCTAGACAGCCTAGTCGGAAAAAAAGACATATAAATGTAAAATAATCTTTATTTAAATAAAACATACCCGAAAGTATTTTATCTTTTCGGGTACTTCTTTTATATTTTGTATTTTAATTTTTTTAGCCTTTTAATTAAACGCTATCGAGTCGAAGGTAATCTCTACCCTGTAAACACCGTCGTTCAAACCGTTAAGGCGTTCTTCGACAAGCCGTTTAATCTGTTCGCATTTTTCTGTCAAGTCGAAAGGAACGGGCAAATCGAACAAAATTTTTGTAAACCCGTCGCAAGGAATAGACCTGAAATCGTGAAGAAGAAGCCTGTTATCGTACTCTACAAGCAAATTCATTACCGTATGTTTTAGGGTGTTAAGTTTAGGGCTATCGGTTACCACGGGGTCGTAGTGCACGGTAAGGTTGGTTCCGTATTCGGTCATTTCCCTTTCGAACTTATCTATCAGTTCGTGAACGTACAACGGGTCTAAATTTTTATCTACTTCGAAATGTATCGAACAAAAAGAAATCCCCGGACCGTAATCGTGAATCATTAAATCGTGATAACCGAGCACGATAGGATAATCTTTAATTTTATTTAGAATTATTTCTTTTAACCTTTCGTCGTTACGCTTTCCGAGTATGGGCGATATGGTTTCTTTAACAAGGCTTACACCGTTAAACAAAATAAAACCCGCAACAACCAGACCTGCGTAGCCGTCTATTTCGAACGAACAAAACTTTTCTATTATCAATGCGATTAAAACTACCGACGTAATAACGGCGTCGTTTCTGGAATCTATTGCCGTGGTTCGCAAGGTAGAAGATTGTATTTTTTTAGAAATGTTTAAATTATAAACATACAATACAATCTTAACCAAAACGGACACCGAAAGGACTATAAACGACAACCAAGAAAAAACAACCGCTTGTCGAGAAATAATTTTTTCTACCGAACTTTTAGCGAGTTCGAATCCTACGAAAATTATGGCGATAGAAATTACCAAGCCGGAAACGTATTCGAACCTAGCGTGCCCGAACGGGTGGTCGCTGTCGGCAGGTTTTTTTGACAGATTAAAACCTATAAGCGTAACGGCTGAACTGACCGAGTCGGTAATATTGTTTATTCCGTCGGCGATAATAGAAGTAGAAACAGACAATATTCCTACCACTATTTTAAAAATCGCAAGCAAAAAATTAACCGCAATACCTATTATCCCTGCCCTTTTGCCCTGCGAAAAACGATTTTTGTTAATATTTTCCATACCCCATCTCCTATAAACTAAACAAAAAACAACAACGACAATACCGTAAGCAATATTAAAAACCCGAAATTAAACGCAGTAAAAAGCAATAAATACTTTTTTATGTAGCCGGGGTTATCTTTAGAATATTCTTTAAAAGTAATTAGGCTTGCAAGCGAAGATATAAGCGTTCCGCAACCGCCTATGTTTACGCCGATTAGTAAAGGTACGTAATTAGAAGTAAACTGCGACAGCAAAATAGACGACGGAACGTTGCTTATTACCTGACAACAAAGTACGGATACAAGTAGCGGACTTTTATTCATTAAATATCCGAAAAATTCTTGTACGACAGGTATTCTTGACATATTGCCCGAAAAAACAAAAAAGGCAACGAACGTAAACAAAAGCGAATAATCTACCTGCAAAAGCGCTTTTCTGTCAAAAATAAATATAACTACGGGTATTACTATAAGCCCCGTCCAATACGGTATAACCCTAAACACGATAATCAAAGAATATGCAAACAATATAAGATAAACGACAGTCTTTAACGGCGGTAATTTTTGTTTATCGTCTTTTATTTCTACGGGCTGTTTTTTTACGAACAAACAGCAAAGGGTAATTAGCGCAAGCGACACTAAAAAAGGCGCAAGCATTACGCCCAAAAATTCAACCGTAGGTATCTGAAATTTAGTATACAAATAAAGGTTTTGCGGATTACCGAACGGCGTAAGCATTCCGCCAAGGTTTGCGCCTATGGTTTGCATAATAAATGTAAACGCTATAAGGTTTTTGTTTTCCGTTTTGTATAAAACGTAAAAAGATAACGGCAAAAAAGTCAGTAAAGCCATATCGTTTGCAATCAACATAGAACCGATAAAAGTAATATAAACAATCGCCAACACGCAAGTTCTGGTATTTTTAAAAACTTTTACAATAAGGCAAGCGAGTATATAAAAAAACTTTATGTTTTTTAACGCACACACGACGGCAAGAACGCAAAACAAACAAGTCAGTGTTTTTAGGTCAAAATAGTTTAAATATTCTGAATCAGGCGGAACAAAAAAAGCAGTTATAACGGCAACTATAACTGCAAGACATAACACTACGTTTTTCTTTATGAAATTTTTTACGGCACTTTTTTTGTTTCCGCCGTCGTACCTTAAAATTTCCGACATAAACCGCCAACCGCTACAAGTAGTTTTTTACCGCCGAAATAATAAGTTCGGCAAATTTTTCGTAACCTTCCTTTTTGAAATGAACACCGTCTTCCGACCTTAGGTCAACGTGTTTGCACGACAAAGAATACAGGTCTATTACGGGCAAGTTCATACTTTTTGCTATTTTAATTACTTGCTCGTTTCTTACCTTTACCCTTTCTTCTCTGTCTAAATCGGCTACTGTCGTGGTCAAAACAAGAATGACGGGCGTTCCGCAAAACTCGTTTTGTAAAAATTCTACCATATCCCTGTAATATTCGGGATATTCGGTTTTATCGTCTAAATGCCAACCGTGTAAACCGTTGTTAAAAAGAATTACGCTTCTGTAACCTTCTTGCGAGGTAAACACTTTTAAGTATTCTTTTAAATACTTGTTGTCTAATGCCTTAGACGTATGAAAACCGTCAAACGAAATAGCGTCGCCCGATACTTTGGTTGCCACTTCTACTACCCTACAACTAATAGAATCGCCAACGTAAAGAACTCTCGTGCGCTTATTGTCGTCGGCGTTGTCTATCCAAGTGCGGTCCCATTCGTATGTTTCGAGTTTAGAATTGTTTTCGCGTCTTTCGTATGTAAGATTTTCCATATTATCTCCTTTCGATAATTTTAGCACATACGCATTTTAATGTCAAAAAAATTCACCTAAAAATCAAAAACAACCTAACCCGTTTTATTTTCGGATTAGGTTGCCCTTTGGCGGAGAGTGAGGGATTCGAACCCCCGTGGACTTTCACCCAAACGGTTTTCAAGACCGCCTCGTTATGACCGCTTCGATAACTCTCCACCAAACTGTAATTTGACCGACGAATTTTTAAACCGTTTTTTTTACGACAAACCGACACTGCCCTGTTCGGTTTATACAAAACGCAAATCTTTCGGTCAACGCAATTATTTTACAATAAAAACAAAAAATA
>CAYYYD010000026.1:0-17204 GCA_964475885.1 uncultured Christensenella sp. | reverse complement strand
TGAAATACTTCGTTCGCAAGTCCTTGTTAAGTTTACTTGCTCACTCGTATTATAACGTAAAAAAAGCGTCTTGTCAACGACAAATTATTTATTATCGGGCGAAACGCATACAAAAAACGCCAAAAAGCGCGTTATTAAACGCTTGACCGCAAATTTAATTTGTTGTATGATTAGTAAAAAACGCGAGATAATAATTATGTTTGATAAAAAAATTCTTGAAAGTTACTGCGAACTCGTACTAAAATACGGCGTAAACCTGCAAAAGGGACAAGGGCTTCATATACTCTGCCCCATAGAAAACCAAGATATATGCGAAGCTCTTACGCTAACGGCGTATAGAATGGGCGCAAAAAAAGTAACCGTTTCGTGGGAAAACCTTAAAATAGACCGGCTGACCTACCTGTATGCCGACCAAAAAGAACTTGAAAAAGTCCCCAAATGGGTAGTGGACAGCAAAAACTTTTTAGTAAAAGAAAACTATTGTTACGTTGCCATATCTTCGGAAGACCCCGCCGTATTCGACGGCGTTCCCGTAGAACGCATTTCTACGTCGGTAAACGCAAAAAGCAAGGCATTAAAAAAATATTCCGAAGCGGTTATGTCAAACAAAATAAGGTGGTGCGTGGTTTCGGCGCCGACCGAAGACTGGGCTAAAAAAGTGTTTCCCAACTCTCAAAACGCATTGTCGGACTTAGGCGTTGCCATTAAAAACGCAATGCGCGTAAGCGAAAACGACACATTAGCCGATTGGGAAGCGCACGTAAAAACGCTTAAACGCAGAGCGGAGTTTTTAAATTCTAAAAAGTTCGCGTATCTGCACATAAAAAACTCTGCGGGTACCGACGTAAAAGTAGGGCTTTGTGACGAACACGTATGGTTGTCGGCACAAGAAAAAGATGTAAACGGAATAGAGTTCATTGCCAACCTGCCCACCGAAGAAGTGTTTACCGCTCCGCATAAATCACGGGTAGACGGCGTAATAAAGTCGGCTATGCCGTTATGCCACAACGGGCAGATAATAGACAATTTTACCATAGAGTTCAAAAACGGAAAGGTTAAAAGTTTTTCTGCCGAAAAGGGCTACGAAACGCTTAAAAGCCTAATCGGTACCGACAACGGTACGTCTAGGCTGGGCGAAGTCGCTTTAATAGGCAAAAACTCCCCCATAGCGCAAAGCAAAATTTTGTTTTACAATACCCTTTTCGACGAAAACGCAAGCATACATTTGGCAATCGGCAAAGGCTACCCCACAACCGTACGAAACGGCGCCGACCTAACCAAAAGCCAACTTTCGAAACTAGGGCTTAACGATTCGGTAGAACACGTAGACTTTATGATAGGAACGCCCGACACCGAAGTTTTCGGCGTAGACGAAAGTGGCAACGTTACGCAAATTTTTGCCGACGGAGATTGGGTTATATAACTTAATAAAAAAACAAAGGCTTAACGGTTTTGTATTTCAAAATCCTTTAAGCCTTTTTATGTTTTTAAAAAGCGTAATCGTATTACGGTTTAGAAAAAACGCAACCGCAATAGTTTTGCCTGTACAGTAAATATTTTTTTGAAAGTTCTACCGAACGCGCGTATCCACCGCGTTTTTTAAAATCGGTCGGCAAATACCTAACGCCTAATTCTTCTTGTATGTTTTTGCCTATTAAGTTTATTCTGTCGGCGTTTTTAAGCGGACTTAAAGTAAGCGTTGTGGCAAAATAGTCGTAGCCGTTAAGCTTAGCGTATTCGCCCGTTTTTTTTAAGCGCAAGTCAAAACATATACCGCACCTGTTACCGCCTTCTTTATCGCCTTCGTGTCCTTTTGTAACAGAATAAAAATCTTGCGAACTGTATTCGGTTTGTATAAAATCTACGCCGAATTCACGACATATGCGCAACTGTTCGTCGCGTCTTTTACAAAACTCTTCTACACTGTCTATATTGGGGTTATAAAAAAACACCGAAACGGAAAAATCGCCTAACCGTTCTATGCAACCGGTAAAACAGGGCGCGCAACAAGTATGCAACAATAACATCGGTTTTTTTCCGCTTTGCCGTATTTTAAAAATTTCTTCTTGCATAAGCTTGTCGGCGTTTAACTTGTTCATTATATCTCCGTTTTAATAATCTTTCCGTCGGTATTGGTAAGCCTGTACGCCTTTCCGCCGGACGTTACGCTTTGCTTATATTCCCCGTCGACGAACACGATTGCCGAATCGTCTTCTATCGCATACGCTTGCTTAATTCCGTTGTTTAGCATAGTCTTGGTAAAGTCTTGTTCTCTGTGATTAAAGTGCGGACACATAAGCCCGTCTAAAATACCCAACCCTTTTTTAAGCGTATACTCCGAACCCTGACCGCGCATTATTTCGTAATCGGTGTACATATCTTTAAACCAACAAATAGCGCCTGCCGAAAGTCCGCAAATTATTTTGCCCTGCTCGTAGGCGTCTATAATAAGTTTGTCCAGCCCGCACTCTTTCCATTTTTCCAGCATAAAAACGGTATCTCCGCCACCGACGTATATGCAGTCGGCAACCTGAATTTTGTCGGCTATTCTTTGCATATCCATCTCACCGTAAACTATAAGTGCGACTTCGACTTTTACGTCGAATACCGAAGTGTACGTTTTTCTGAAACTATTAAAGTACGGCATACTGTCGTGCGAAGCCGTACCTATAAACAGTGCGTTTGCCCGCTTTTCGCCTGCGTGCGCCTTTGCGAGATTGCAAATAAATCTGTCTATTTCTAACGTGGTTTTGTTTTTTATTTCTCCGCCGCCTATGGCGACAATGGTCTTTTGCATTATAAATCTTTCCCGTTCAATATTTTTTTGGCGTTATCGGTAAACAAGTCTTCGGCGTATTCTACACCGTACTTTTTCTTTACGATACCGTACGCTTGGCTTATACGATTTTTTCGGCGAGAGTGCACGTCGCTTGCGACAAAATCGGCAAGCCCAAATTTAAGAAGCTTTTTTGCAAAACGTTTTGCCGACCTGTCGTTGCCCGTAATCGAATCGGCGTTTAACTGTATCAGTCCGCCCGTTTCTTTTACCGCGTAAGCCGTTTGTAAATCTGCGTAAGAATACCTTTCTAAATGACAAACTATCGGCTTATACCCACGCCTAATCGCTTCGTAAACGGCATCGGGAATATCTGTGGGTATTGTAAAATCGAACTCTATAAGAACGTACTTACTGCCGTTTAACGTAACTACTTCTTCGTCGGTAGGCAGGTGCGGTTTGTCGGGCGACAAATATATTTCTTGCCCCAAATATAAGTTTACGGGAATGTTTTTTTGCTTTACCGCTTGGCTAAATTCCGAAAAATATTTTTCAAGCAAATTTTTAGGAACGTTATACCTGTGTCTTAAATGCGGTGTCAAAAAAACGTCGGTAACGCCGAACTCGACCTGCTCGTATAACATTTCGAAAGAGTCGTTTACGCTACCGCTTCCGTCGTCTACCAACGGCAAAATATGAGTGTGAATATCTACCATACCTGTACCCCCTGTTTACAACCGAACGAAAACCGACTTTTTTTTATTTTAACATAAAAAATATATTTACGGCAACTATACCGTAAATATACCTTTAATTTTTTTTATAAAATTGTTACGCAATCTTTACCTATACGTTCTTTTAACGCCCGCACGTGCAACTGTTCGTCTAAAATAATTCTGGAAATTACTGCCTGAACCGACTCGTCGCAAAGCCGTTTTATAATTTCTTCGTACATAACTATCGCAGACAGTTCGTCGGAAATATCGTCTAGCAACATTTTTTGGGGAGTGTTGCTGTACGACACCATAGACGTATTGTAAAAATTATATTTGTACGGCGGTGAAAGAGAATACACGGGTTTTACGCCTAGTTTAATAAGCGTGTTTCCTAAAATTTCGACATGCTCCATTTCCGAAAGAGCAATTCTCATAAGCAGTTCGGCGGTTTCTTCGTCTTGTTCTTGCAAAAAATTAAAGCGGTGATATACGTATTGAAGCGTTGCCGTTATTTCGCCGTGAAGCCCTGCGTACGCAGGGGCGATTATGCACGCCGTTTGCTTGCATGGTTTAATTTTTTCCAGGTCGGGATAGGGTAGTTCGATTTTCAACGGTTTTAACATTGACTTTCTCCTTAAACGTTTTTTTTATTATATGAGAAAGCCGTTCGTTTAGTTAAATTACACCCCGTATTTAGACATTATTTTAAGCAGTTCGCCAAGCCCGTCATTTATTTTTCTTTTAACGTCGCCGTCTTTTACGCCCCGTTCTGCCTGATTTAAGTTTACCCGCAATTCGCCGACCTGTTTTTTGTCGCTAGGACTAAGCGGAAAAAAGTCCAGCCTTTCCAATATATTTTTTACGTGAGAAAAATTAAGGTCGGTTTTATCTGCCGAAAAGTCTTGTTCGGGTTTTAAAACTATTTTGTCTAAAACGGGTTTAAGCGTAGGTTGTTCGGGTTGTTTTTTTATTTCTTGGTCTATAAACCTTACAAGTTCTTTTTGCTTACGGTTTATACTCGCCCGTTTATACGGCACGCAAAAAACCGCGTAACAGCACAAAGCGTTAAAACACGCTAAAAGCACGTAACCCGTAACCAAGTACGGTACGAAATACGAAAGGCAAATTCCCGCCGTAACCCAAACGCAGTCTAACACGACCAACGCAAGTTTTTTTACGGCGGTAAAGTCGGGCACCCTAAACGCAAGCGTAAAAAACACGGCAAACCCGACCGCCGACAATATTATAACGCTTAAAAAAAGAATGTTTAAATTGTTTTCTTCCGAAAAGAAATTAAGTAGGTGTTTCAAACCGCTAAACATAAACACATATTAAACTTTATTACGTGTCGAAAAATAACGGTATATATACTTTAATAACTTATTTTAACTTATTTTTATTACGTCGCCCGTAAATATGTTTACTATGTATTTTGCGGTAACCTTCTTTTTTAAAACTTTTTCTACCGCATACGCATACAGTTCCAGTTGCTTTTTGTATCTTTTTTCTAAATTCTCCGAAGAACTTTCAGAGTACTTATAATCGAAAATCTCTGCTTGTTCGCCGTCTATCGCCAAAAGGTCTATTACACCCTGCACAAGTATGTTTTCTGCCGAATCGGTATCGGTTACCATACTTGCAGGCACGTTTACCATAAAACTTTTTTCGCGGTATAATTGCTTGTCGGAAATATTTTTAAAAGCGCAATCGCAAAAAGCCTTTTTTATACCGTCTAGCGTTATGCTTTCAAACTCTTTTTCGCTTATTAAACCGCCGTCCGTCATCTGCCGTTTCTGACCGTCTATATCCGATAAACGATTAAAGTCTACAAGTTCTAAAAACCTATGCGCAAGCGTACCCTTCGTTTGGTCGGTCTGCCCGCCGACGACGGTATGCGTCGGCGCGTTTTTGTAATTTTCCGACTTGACTATTTCGGTAACGTTCGTCTTTAACGGCAAAACCGTATCGGACAAATACGGGTAAACGTACGAAAAGTTTTTTTGCATTTGCCTTGACGCTTCTTCGTCCGGGCGCCCTATTACCACCTGCTTTACGTCTTTGGTAAGGTTTATAAAATCAAACTCTTCGGGGTTATGAACTTGTATCGGAACCGTTTCGGGTAAATAATCTAACATTTTATTGGCTTCCGAAAACATGTCGGTACGGTTGTCGTCGCCTTCTAACGTAAGATGCAACGAATACGACGCCCTTGTGGTTGCCACGTAAAACAAACGCATTTCTTCTTTTATCTGTTCGGCTTGCATTTTTTGGCGAAGATAAGACCTTAACACCGTTTCCGAATACGTCTTGTTTTCGGTGTCGTAATATTTAAGCGCAAAACCGCAATCTCTGTCGGCAAGCACTTCTTCTTGCATGTCGGACGTGTTCATTCTGCGTTCTAGTCCGCAAACAATAACTACGGGAAATTCCAGCCCCTTAGACGCATGTATGGTCATAACGCGCACGACGTCGTCTTTGTCGGAATTAAACGATACTTCGAATGCTTTTTCGGAATTATCTATGGCATTCAACACTTCCGATACGGTTTTTAGGTAACCGTTGCTTTCGGTAAGCGAAATAAAATGCTTTATTCTTTTAAGTTTTAAATCTCCCGACCGCTCTGCCGATACGTATGTTAAATACATACTGTCGTTTATAAGTTTATTTAAAACCCCTTTCGCTCCTATAAAATCGGAAACGTATCTTACCGACCTGAAATACTCGTCAAACGCTTTTACCTTGTTATAAAGTTCGCCGTCGGCGTTTTGCAAATAATATTCGTATGCGTCGTAAAATCCGCCACTACCTTTGTTGTCCGTATAAAACAGCACGATTTCGGCAAGTTCTTCTTCGGTAAAACCGCCTATCGGACTTTTCATAACGGTGGCAAGCGGAACGTCAGACTTAAAACAGTCTACAAGCCTTAGCGCGTTTATTAAAACCTGTACTTCGGGATAAGAACATATATCTTCACTTACTTCCGAAAATATATTTATTCCGTGTCTTTTAAGCCCGTCTACGATTTTTTCTACGTAAGAATTTTTACGGCTTCTGGTAAGTATTACTATATCGCCGAAAGTTATTCTTTTATGCTTCTTTTCTTTGGGGTCGTAATAGATTTTGCCCAACTCGTCTTTTATTATTTTGGCTATTAACGAAGTTATTCCGTTATGCTCTGCGGTTTTTTCCGTCCGAATTTCTTCTAGTATATCGTAAACTCTGGGGTGTTCTTTTTTGTTTTCGCGTTTTTCGTCTTTTAAAAGAACGTGCACTGTCGCCCTGCCTACATTGTCTTCGCCGTATATACCGCCCGTTTTTAAGGTGGAATTTTGTGAATAGTCTTCGCCGAAATTGTCTTTTTTCATACAATACGAGAATATCTCGTTTACCAAATCTATTACTTTTTCGGCGGAGCGGAAATTGTAATTAAGCACGGCTGTCTTTTTGCCTTGCTTTTGCATTTCTTTCATTTTGTTTGCGAATATATCGGGATTGCACCCCCTAAACCCGTAAATGCTTTGCTTAACGTCGCCCACCATAAACAGGTTGTTGTCGGACACTTTTGAAATTATCGCTTCCTGAACGCCGTTGGTATCTTGATACTCGTCTACGAACACAAACTTATACTTATCTCTTACGGCGGTTTTTACCTTTTCGTCGGATAAAACTTTTAATGCGAAATGCTCTAAATCGTTAAAGTCCAAAACGTTTTCGTCGGCTTTCAGATTAGAATAAATTTCGCCGTATTCCCTTACCGTTTGCACTAAATACTCGGTCGTTTCGGCAATTTCCGACAAACGTATTTCGTCTTGCTTTTTATCGGTAAGCCCCTTGCAAAAGTTTTTAAAAAGAACTTTAAGTCGGTTGCGTATAGCCGACGCTTTCTCTTTTAAAAGCAACGGCTCGTCTGTAAGTTTGTTTTCGAAACTTAACCTTAACGAATAGTTTTCGAATTGTTTTACCGAATACGCGTCGCCTTTTAACGCTTTGTTTATATCGTCTAGCATAAGCAGACAAAACTCTGCGCTTTTTTTAAGACCGAATTCATTAAACCTTTTGTAAATTGCCGTAACCGTTGCTTTATATTCGATAAGTTTTTTATCTAAATTCGACTTAAAATCTTTGCAAAGTTCTTCGTACCCTTGGGGCGTATAAAAACGCTTGTACGCCGAATAAACTTTTTCGGGGTCGGCTTCGGTGTTGGCAAACTCGAAAAGATTTTGAATTGTTTCTCTGAGAGCGGAATCGGACCGTCTTTTTAAAAACTTACCCAAAAACGCGTTAAACTCGTTTGAGTTTTCGTCGTACTTTTTACGCATTAACTTAGATATGGCTTTGTCTTTTAAAATTTTAGATTCCGACGCGTCGGCGATTTTAAAGTCGGGCGAAACCCCCGCCACGAAAAAATACGAACGTATAAGCCTAGAACAAAAGCCGTGTAACGTAGAAATATCTGCGCTTGCCACTTCGTTTAACTGCTCGGACAAGTCCGTTCTGCCTTCGGCTATTTTTTGCGCCAGCGCCGATTTTAATCTTTCTTTCATCTCGGTCGCCGCCGCCTCGGTAAAGGTAACGGCAAGAACGTCGTTTACGGTTGCGTGCTTTTCGGTAATAAGCCTGATAAGTCTTTCTATCATAACGAAAGTCTTTCCTGCACCTGCCGACGCCGAAACCAGAATATCGCCCGATTGATGGTTTATTATATCTAATTGTTCTTCTTTTAATTGTGGCATTCTTCTTCTCCGTAAATCGCCGTTTCTATCGTCTGTTCGTTTACCGAACCCACTTCCCTTTCTTCGGGCGTTTCTTGTTGACACATCGCCTTAAACCCGCATCTCGAACATTCGCCTTTATACGGGGAAGCGACTATTACCCCGCCTTCCATTTGCCTTACCGCCTTGTCGGAAAGTTTTAGCGCATATTCGGTAAGCGCGCTAAAAGTAACTTTGTCGGTAGTGTTTTTAAGTTTACCGTCTTTTTGCATTTTAACGCCGGTAAACTCGCCCGAATCGTCGGTGTATATACCGTTGTCTTGCGCCTTAACAAGTTCTATGTCGTCTAGCGTTTTGCCAGTCGCAAACGATTTTTCTTTTGCGTCTTGCGAAGAATATTCGTCGGACACCAGCAGGTAATATACGCCTGCGGTCTTTTTGTCGTTTACCGCTTTTGCGTATAGGTACAGTTGAAGTTTATTGCCCGTAAACAAAGACTTGTCGGAAATATCTACGGAAGTTTTACCCGTCTTGTAATCTATAATTCTGCAATAGTCTTTGTATTCGTCTACCCTGTCTATTCTACCCGACAGTTTAACCTTGCCGTCGTTAAGCATAACCGCAGGATATACCGCGCCTTTAACGTTGCCGAACCCGACTTCGGTACTGACCTTTTTAAAATCGGTGCGCTTGTAATTATCGTAAACTTTTTTGCAGTATTTTTTACATTCGTCGGCAACACGGTACAGCGAATTAGCCGTTTCGGAATCGTCTTTTAGGGGTGCGAAATCCGGTTTGTTTAGCACTCGTTCTAAAATATCGTCTATTTTTCGGTCAAAGTTATAGTCGTATATGTTATCTATTTCCGAAAAGAAACACTTTAACGCTTCGTGCATAATGTTCCCTATTGAAAGACTGTCCGCTTTGCTTTCTTTTCTTTCGTTAAGTTTTAGCCCTTTTTTCAAAAAGAAACGGTAGGGGCATTTATAATATTCTTCTATATCCGTCGGCGAAGAAACATTGTTAAAAACCGTTTTCGAATTTTTGTCTAATCTGATTTTAACCTGCTTGTTTGCGTTTGACAAAATTTTTTCGGTTACGTCTTTGTTTACCGTATGGTAAAAGGTCGCAGGCAGGGTAAAGTCGTCGTTTAAGCCTTCGCAAAACTCACTGCACCCCCTTGCGAACGAATTGTAACCCTGCTTTTCGGTTAAATACAAACTTTCGCTTTCAAACGGTTTAAGCGTAAAAGCGTTTTGTATATACGAAAATATCTGGCTCTTTACGTTTTGCTTGCCGACCGAATCTATAATCGGGTAAGAAAGGTAAAGTTTTTCTTTAAATGCCGAAAGGCACAGCGTTACGTCTTGACGGGTACGATGATTTATAACTTTTATTTTGGGTTCTACCAAAACTTTAAGTTCTAAAAGAGAGTTTATGTCTACGTCCGAAAGCAAAGCGACGTCTTCTTTGGCTTGCGGAACGCAAGACGTAAGCCCCATACAGAAAAGATACTTGTTTTGCACAAGCCCCGCTTCTTTGAAACCGCCTACAAACACGGCGTCGTTATACTGCGGTATTACCGAAAGTTCTAACGACGCTATACCGCTTAAAAACACCGACTTGTATTCGGAATAACTTATTTGCGTTTGCCCTAAAATTTCTTCCATTTCGGAAAGAACGCCGTCTACGGCAGAAAAAATTTGCGAGTTTATATCGCCGGAAATGTTTTCGCCGACGCTTTTAAGTTTTTCGGTATGAAGCGAAAGTTTTTCTTGGGCATTGGTTAGTTTAATAAGCGCGCGTACGTCGAACTTTTCTAAAAGAGAACATATATACTGCCTGAACTCTTCTAGCCTAGCGACGTCTTGACCGTCGTCGCCGAACTTAAACGGCTTTTTTATTGCCGAATAATTTACGTTGTACCTTAACAGATAGTTTTCGAACTCGTCGTTTAAGTCTTTATCGTCTGACACCAGCGTGTTTTTATAAAAATCTTTAACCGCTCTCTTTTCGAAGTTTTGCTTAAACACTTCTATGTACGATAATATCAAAGAAATAAGCGGGTGGTTTACGGGTACGGTTACGGTATCTAAAAAATACGGTACCGAAAGTGTTTGCATAGCCCAAGCCAATGCGTCTTTATACTGCTCGGAATCGGGTACGCAAACGGTAATATCCCTAAACCTGCACTTGCCGTCTTTTACCAACGAATAAATGTTTTCCGCAACGGCTTCGGCTTCTTTATAAACGTCGCCGAAGGCAGAAAAAACAACCTTTTCCGTATCCGTTTTATTGTTTTTTACAACGGGGTTAAAAAGACTGCGACTGATTATTTCGGCTTCTTTCGGGTATGGCGAAGGCTTAAATTTTACAGTCGGTTTTACGTTGACGCTTGCGCATATATCTTTAAAATCGTTTGCCGTTTCGTTTACATACGCAAAACCGTTTTCGCCGTTTACCAAAATAGCCGTTACCGATTTCGCCGTTAGCAAAAGCGTTTTTATAGCCGACCTGATTTGCGCGGTAAAACCCGTAAACCCTATTATATATACATTAGAACATTTAATGCTTTGGTCGTTTTGTATAATTTCGGGTAAATACGAAAGGCTGGAATTTTGGTCGTCGTAACCATTTTCTTTAAGAAAATCTTCGTACGCCGAATACACTTGTACTATATCGGCAAGTTTGTCTTTTAAAAGCCCTTTGGCACAGTCGGTTGCGGTTTTTAAGTTTTCTACGCTTATCTTTGCGCTTTTTAACTGCGCAATAAGTTCGTATAGCGAAGGCGCCAGCCCCGTTTTACTTGCCGAAAACCTTTTAAGCGGTATTTTAGATATTACGCGCTTTACCGCCATAGAAGAACCTTCTTTGCTTAAAAGTTTTTGGATTTTGATTTTTTTGCGCATATAATTGCCGAACGAATAAACGTCGGTATTAAAACTGCCCGTAAACCGACCGCATATTTTACGCTCGGTCATAAGCGAAATTTTTTCTTCGCAAAAAACAAGGTTCCGTTCGTTTGCGTCGGCACTAAACGACAGTTCGTCTAAAAGGCAATCTAAAACGTTAAATTGAGAATCGGTTAATATCAACTTGGTCATACCGATATTTTAACATATTTTTCGTACCATTTAAATACTTTTTAAGATTAAAGTTTTACAAATTTTTATTATTGTGTTAAAATATACTTGTATTTTTTCGGAGGCGAAAATGAGAAAGTTTATTATTACCCTAATATGTACGTTTACGGCGCTTATCGTTTGCCTTGCGGGGTGCAGTTGTTCGGAGAAACAGACGTTGAATTTTAACAGTGATTTTTATAACGCAAACACTAAGTCCGACCCGCCTGCGGGATATAAAGAAACGCTTACCTACAAAGTAGAATATTCCGAAAATTATTCGGAAGGCATTTCTAAATCCGAACATTTAAACACCGTCGGCTTTAAATTTTACGACGGGGTTTACATTTCTACGCTAGAAACGTTATCCGCTTTACCCGAAGGTATTACCAGCGATATAGTGACTGACCTGCCAAGCAATGCAAAAACCGTTTACAAGCTGACGACCAAACTCAGTATAACCTGCGAATATTCGGGTTGCGCTTCGGGAAACGGAAAACACAACGACGTAATAGAAAGCGTAGTGTACTTTTGCTCGTCTAGTTTTTCTTATGCGCCGATATATTCCGAACTAAAAGTCGATAACTCGGTATTGCTGTTCTCTAACGAAAACTCGGTAGTAGAAAGGTTGGTTGCCACAAGAACGACATCTTACGACAAAACAAGCTACACTTTGGTAGAAAAGGTAGACGACGTAACAAAAACCACCGATTACGATTATAAGTTTGCAACCGTTATAGACAACGCGCAACTGTTGTTTGCTTTAAGAAACATAGACGTTTCGGTAGACTCTTCCTTTTACCTGCCCACCGTTTCGTATGCGTACGGCGAAGCCAAAGATTTAAGAGTAGACGGCAAAAGTCAAACTACCGTACCCGTAGAAATTACAAAAGACGGTGTGCTTATAACCGACGAAATGTCGTTAAACAATTTAAGTTTTATGGTAAACGACTCGACGAAAGCGGGAATGTCGCAATACGTTTCCGTACAGAAATCTAGGTCAGACAAAATAGCGTTTAACTCTTTGCTGTATTCTTATGCAGAACCGCTTATGTCTTACGGAAACATTTTGCCAATGGGTTACCTTGTGTATACGCTAAACGGCATAGATATAACTTCTAATAACTGATAAACGGCTACCGTTTAACTAATACTCAAAGTCAAAAGGCAAGCAACCTTTACGGTCGCCTGCCTTTTTAGTATTCTAATTACCCAACGACGCTATATAAAAAACCGACTTATTAAAAGTCGGTTTTTCGTTTGCTTTTAGTTTTTTACAAAACGCTAAACTATAAATTAAATTTAGGTTATGCGGTTTTTATAGTAAAGTTTTCCGAAACGCCCTTGTTCCAATCAGAACCTTTTTGAACTGCGTTCCATTGTTCGCCGTTACCGGCAAAATCTATTTTGGTTAAACTAGAAAAGTTTTCGAATGCGCCCTTATAAATACGGCTTATCGAAACGGGAAGTTTAAGTTCTGCAAAACAGTTTGCGTTGTAGAACGCGCGTTCGCCTATCGCGGTTACCTTGCCACTTAACTCTATTTTGGTTATAAGCGTAAGTCCGCTAAACGAATACATAGGAATTTGATAGTTGTCTTTGGGCTGAATTTTTACCGTTCTTAACGTCATGGGAATGTAAAAATCAGAAGAACTGCCGTCTATCGAATTATATACCTGCGTAATCTTTGCACCGCCCGTGTACTGTTCGGTACCGAAAACATAACCAAAAAGCCTTTCTGCGTCTACCGATTTATTGTCGGATAAAGACTGACCGTCGAAAGCGTCTGCATTTACGTTGGCACCTACGAACGGAAGGGTTATAGACTGCAAGCTTTTCATATTTTTAAAAGCGCCTGCGTCGATTTCCGTTACCGTATCGGGAACGATTACCGAAGTTAAGGTAGAATTGCCGTCGAACGTGCCTGCCTTAATTCGTACGACTTCGGCAGTTTCGCCGTAAACTTCTTTTACGGCTTTGTCTATGTCGAGTTCGGTTACGCCCTTGCCTTCGTCTACGTATTTATAAACGACGTATTTACCGTCTTCTTTAACACAAGATATGCCCGTTTTACCGCTGGTGGGCGTTTCGTCGCCACAACCTACTGCCGTAAACACCATTGCAACCGACATAAGTGCAACTAAAAGTATGCTTAAAAATTTCTTCATAATTTGCTCCTTGCAAATAATTGACTGTATACTTAAATTAGTTTATCATTTATTTACAATTTTGTCAATAGATAATAAGTATTTCCGTAACTAAACTTTATCGTTAAAGTACTAAATTATAACTTTTCCGTCGAAAAAACTTGCAAAAAACCCGTTGCTGTCCGTACCGCATTTTTCAAACGCACCTACCAAATCGTCGGGCGTCGCTATTTTGAACTTATAATCGGAATAATATTTTTTAAGCGCACCGAAAAATTTTTCGTCGCCGACCGTCGTTCTTAAATAATCGTACATTATACACGGCTTAACGTAGGCGACGTTTACGTACTCGTATTCGCTTTTATAGTCTTTTAAACTTCTTAACATAGACGTATCAACATTTCCGAAAAGTTTATCCGATACCGAACAAAAAGTTTTGTAAGTCATTTCCGAAGACTTTATAAGTTGATTTCTGGTAAGTCCGTACTCGGGATAGTTTTCGTAAAAACAAACGACCGAATATTCGGCAAGCCCTTCGTCTAAAAATCCGTATTCTATTTCGTTGTTGCCTACCCCCGTTTGCCACCACTGATGCGCCGTTTCGTGAACGATAACTTCTCCGTACGCTTTTTGTTCTAGGTCGTCGCTTATCATAACGAAAGCCGAAAACTCCATACCGCCCTGAACGAACTGCGTTTGCGCCACCGTGTAAGTCGTATACGGGTAGTCGCCGAAAAGTTCTTCAAAAAGTTTTATGCTGTTTACTGCGTACTCCAAAGACGTTTGCGGTTGAGCGTCGTCGTAGTAATAATAACTGATTTTCACACCCGTTCGGTCATCGGTTATACACTCGAAGTTTTTGCTTAAAACAAAGGTAAACGACCTTGCCGACGGTATATAATAGTTATAGGTAGTGCTGTTTCCCGAAACAGTTTTTTTTGTCATCTCTCCCGAACCTGCCACAACGTACTGCGAGTCTAACGTAAATTCTACATAATAGTCTGCACATTCCGAAAAGAACGGGTCGCCGTTAGAATAGTACAAACATTCGTAAAACTCTCCGTTTTCCGTCGCGCAAAGCACAGGGTAAAAGTTGGCAAGGTTTACCGTGTTTTTGTTATAGCCCGTTCTGTGAACGACGTCTGCAAGTGTTGTTTCGAATTCTATGGTTACGCTTACGCTGTCATCGGGAAAAAGTTCTTGGGCAAGACTTACTTTAAGAATGTTTTCGTCTTGACCCGAAATGCAAAATTCAAGTTCTTCGTCGCCCGAACGTACGCTTTTTATTTCCGTTCCGCCGTAAGATACGCCGTTAGGATAGCATTGGCTTTTGTGTTGGGCGCTGACGGGCGAATACTTTGCGTCTTTTCTGAAAGCATTGGCAAACAAATTAAACTTTAACTCTTTAAAAACGTTTTCGGTATCGTTAAAAAAAGTAACCGTTTCCGTGCCCGAAACAACATTTTCGGTATACGAACACTTAACGTTGTAGGTCGTGTTTTCTTTTATAAACGCAGAGCAACCCGTAAATGCAAAAGAAGTACAAACGCAAACGAACGCGCAAAAAAGAATGACCGTTGTTTTGATTTTTTTCATAAAAAAACTCCGCTTCAGATATTTTCTTTAATATCTTATTCGGAGTTTTTATATTTAATACTATTTACCGTTTAACGCTATATTTTATTTTTCGTTAAAACTTAAATATTTGGCGGGGTCTATAACGTTTCCGTTTTCGGTAACCTGAAAGTGCAAATGCGCACCGTCGCTGTATTCTTGCCTGTTAGTCGCAGACACCGTACCTATCACGTCGCCTGCCTTTACCTGTTGCCCGACCGTAACCGACTCTCCGTCCGTCAAAGAATTATAAACGCTTTTTAGTCCGTCGCCGTGGTCTATTACTACGGTGGTACCCGTTAAAAACTCAGTCTTAACGCTTTCTACCGTTCCGTCGTAAACGGCAAGCACGTTAGTGCCTTCGGGTGCGAAAAAGTCTATCGCAAGGTGCGAAGAAAATCTTTTAAGCGTGCTGTTAAAAACCATTTGCTCGGTATAACTGCCTATTGCGGTAGCGTTTTCTACGGGCATAATAAAGGTAATCGGCGTAGTTACAGGCAAAACGGGTTCGGGCGTAACTATGTCGTCTACCGGTTTATTGTCTTCATCGGGATTATTAACTTCGGTTTGGTCGGTTACGGGCGGTTCGTTTAATTCATTAGAGTTGCGATTTAAAAGCACCAGCGTAATAGACAAACCTACCGCAACTATGCAAAACGCAAAGACTAAATATACGGCGTTTCTTTTTAAAAAGTTTAATACTTTACTGTCTGATTTTTTCATTTTTTGTCTCCTTAAAATTTATGTAAAGGGGTTATTCCCTAATTGGGTTTTTATATACCCTAAAATTAAAAACTTCCTAAAATCATAGGCGTGCCGACAACCGTAGAATTTTTTCCGACAAAAATATGCAAATTAACCGACTTGCCCTTTATTTGCGTTTTTGTTTTTAACAGGCTCGAATACGCATAGTAACTTGTCCCTTCTGAAATACTTTCGGTAAAAACAAGTCGAGCGTTTAAGTCTTTTAAAATTTTTCGGTAACTTATATCGCCGTTTACCCTAACGCTTTCGCCGACTTTTAAAAAACATGTTTTACGTAAACCGTCGTCGCTATGTAAAATTTTACCCGAAGAATTCGAACACTCGGTATAGGTTTCGTAAAGAGTGCCGAACTCTTTTAATCGACTTTCGGAATTTAAGTACCACATACCCGTAACCATAAACAAAAAAACAATTAAAAAAACAGCCTTTTTTTGCATAAAAAAATACTCTCCTTTAATTTTCAAAGAGAGTATTGACGTGTTTTAATTAAATTATACTTGTAAAAATTCTAAAATTCCGCTTTCCCTTACCAAACTCATACCGTTTACATAGGGCGTAACATCGCCCGAATAAAAAAGCGCCGTTCTTAAATTTTTATCTTCTTTACCGCCACCGCCCAAAGCGTGGTAGGTGCTGTTTATTTGCCCGAAAAGTTTTTGCGTTTTGTTTATTTCGCCTAATAAAGTCGGCTTAAGCTGTAATATCTTTTTTTCGGCGTCTTTAATTTTCGGTATTTGCGACGTAAAGTTTTTCATAAACGATTCTTCGACTATGCCCGTAATTTTCGAAAGACTTTCTGCCCTTAGATTATAATCGGGAATTTCTAAAAGATTGTCGTGTTCTCCGCCGAACGCTTTTTCGTAAAGCGCAAGCGCGTATTTTATAAATATAATTCGGTTATAACCGCTAAACCTTTTTAATATACGACCGACGCTATTGACGGAAGACACCGACAACATATCTCCGCCCGACAAAACGTTTGCAATTTCGGTGATAAAAAGCGAATAAATAAGTATATCGGGCTGGTCTTCGGCGGAATTTTTAAAAACCGACAGTGCGGAGTTTACGGCAAATTGCATTAAATCGTTTGCCGATTTTACGTATCTTTTAGAATGAACTTTGCAATATATTTTATAATCTAAAAGCGCCACGCAATAAGAAGCCACGACCGAAAAAATCAAATGCGGTTCCGTCTTATACAAATTGTCGTCTAAAACGATATACTGACTTGCCTTACAACTAACGCTTTCGGCTACGCCGTTGTTTACCAAAGTAATTTTCGGGCTTATAAAAGACGTATCGTAAAAATCTTGCAAAACGAAAATACCTGCAATATCTTTAACCGAAGCAAA